>CAWUIK010000005.1:0-65213 GCA_963922585.1 uncultured Flavobacteriales bacterium
GTCAATCCATTAGTTCCACCTGTTAGTGTTAAAGATTCTCCAACACATACTGGACCATTGTTAGTTGCTGTTGCTGTTGGCAATGCATTTACTGTAACGGTAGTTGTAGCCGTATTTGTACAGGTACCATCACTTACTGTTAAAGTATAAACACCAGCCATGGCTGAAGTTGCAGATGCTGAAACTGTTGGTGATTGTGTTCCGTTTGAGAATGTATTTGGACCTGACCATGAATATGATGTCAATCCATTAGTTCCACCTGTTAGTGTTAAAGATTCTCCAACACATACTGGACTATTGTTAGTTGCTGTTGCTGTTGGCAATGCATTTACAGTAAATGTAATACCTCTTCCATCAGTACATCCACCTGCAGTAGCAACATACTCATAATAGTATTGCGCGCCATTTACTGGTGTGAAAGCAGTAGTTGGGGCAGTAGCACCTGAACTATTTGTTCCAACATACCAAGTACCCGTTCCAGGAACTCCATTCGCTTCTCCAGGGTTATAATCTGAGAGCAAGATAGTTTCTCCAGCACAAACTACTGGATCAACTGGAACTGAAAGTAAAGGATTAGGATGAACATTGACTATTTGTGAAGCAGTATATGTACACCCCTCACCATTGTCATAAATAAAACCAATTGTGTGAGACCCAACTGTGCTTGGCATAAATACAGCAGTTCCATTACCATTATCAACAACATCAGTCCCACCAATGGTAACAGTTGTTGATACGAAATTACCGAGATTTAACGTTGTAGTATTTCCCCAGTTACCTGAAGTTGAAGCAACTGTTTGACCTGTAACATTATTAGTTACAGTTGTTGTTCCAACACTTCCTCCGGTCGAAGTTCCATCTTGTCCATCACCAAAGGCATCATTTAAAACTAAAGTAAAAGGTCCATTCGCAGGATTTAAACCTGAAACTGTTTCAGTTGGAATCGCAGCACCTGGAGCATAAGTTCCAAAAGGGCCGTAAGGACCACCTGAAGCTACAGGAGTTCCGAAAGCATCAAACAAAGTCCATGTAAGTTCGTCTGGATATCCATCTGATACAAAATCTATATCGAAAGATCCTGTTGAAACTGTAAATGGTAATGGAGTTACATCAAAAGCATCTGCTGGGTCATTAAGACAAAAATCTGTTGCTAAATTATTGATAGATAGAACTGGTTGCGTGTAATTATAAACACCTGACAAATTGAAAGTACACCCATTGTTATCTGTAATATCAATGTCATAAGCATCACCATCATTTAAACCTGTGATGGTTATTGAACCATCATGAGTAACAGGCAACCCAGTAATAGTACCTCCCGCATTGTTAGTTATTAAATAATTACCACTAAAAAATTCAGGATTACCTCCAATTATGGTTATCTCAGGTCCATCACACTTATTTATAGCAGATGCTAAAATTGGATTTAAAAAAGTAACTTGTATTGGATTTCCTGAATCAAAACATCCATCACCGTTTAAATCTTCTGACCAATTAAGGTTCCCATCTCCATTAAAATCTATATTAGTGACATCAGCCGTAACTGGGTACAACCAAAAAGTATTATTTGTAAAAGAAATACCAAATTGAATAAATAATTGATTCAATAAAAAACCATCATTTATAAACTGTTGATCATCACCAATAAAACCTACATTTGTAAAAGTTGGATCATCAAAAGGATTTGCTGTTGTAGCCAAACCTGTAAAAATACCCCAAACTAAACCAGGGTTACATGAACCAGGTGTAGCAAAATTAAATGTTGGAGGACCTGGTGGATTTCCACATAGATTTAAATCAGCGGGTAGCGTTTCGTCTCCGTTATGTAATAAATCCAAAACATCATTATAACACAATACCACTGGAGTAGTTGTAGGAGTAGAATTCACTTCAGCAGCATAAGTCCCAGCATCTGCACCACAAGCAGGACAGTATGCTGAAGCATCGATAGGCCCTACCGTTACTGTCTCTGAGCATCCGTTTGCATCTTGTATTAGAACTGATACTGTACCACCATCAGGGACATTATCAACAAAGAAAGTTACATTATTTCCAGTTCCACCAGAAATATCTAATGTTCCAGCCCCTAAATTGGTTACTGTAAAACTAGATCCATCTACAATTGGAGTACCACCAGCAGCAGCGATTGCCACAGTAGTAGAAGGTGTTCCTGGATTGAAGCAATCAATAACAAAATCTGTATTAATAGAAGGATTTTGATATACTTGAGTAACATTCCCAATATCAAAACAATTGGTTGTAATTTCACCTGTAGCACAATTACTTAACGTGATTGGTGCAACATAGTAAGTTACCCCATTTCCTTCCCATGGTAGTGTTGGATTATTACCATTAGCCAAAGGAAAAGAAGTAGAAGTGTAAACACCAACATAGTTAGGATCACCTGCAGAACCTGCTGGATTATTTCCAGTAGGAAGATTTCCAATACCCGTCATACCTGGAAACTGATTTAATGGATCATCTGCAACCCAAAACCCCCATCCTATACAAGGATCAGCGCCAATATTGGTATTTGTTGTACCTATAGCAGAAAGGTTGTAGTCTGTACCAGCACAAACAGTTACTAAAGCAGGTGAGGTATTTGTACCTGCATTAGCGGGACACCCAACAAAATCAACATCCACATTAAATTCACACAGTGCTGTTGCACCACCTGAGTTATTACCATCAACCATTACATAATAGGTTCCAGCAGGACCATAAAATTGAGGAATACTGCCTGTACTTCCAGCATTTACTGAAGTACATCCATAAGAGGAAAAAGCAGCACAGTTTCCTTGAAATACAGTAACATCAACCCCTACACCACTACCAAAACAATCAATAGAACTAAAATTTACAGTAATATCACCATCTGCGGTTGTTGTAAATGAATACCAAACATTGTTTTCAGTATTATTTTCACAATCATTCCAATCTGAAGTTTCAACAGTTGAACAATAATTAGACCCGCTTATTGGGGCTCCATTTAATGTTAAACCTTGAGCATTAGCACAATTATCATTTGCTGGTGGTGTTCCACCATTAGACGTAATCTGATAAGTTCCTGTTCCTCCAGCATAATCCCAAACTCTTACCCAATATGTAGCACCTGGTGTTAATCCAGTTGCAGTTGCATTGGCATCCAAACCAGTTCCACCATCATCATCACAAACTAAAAGTGTTGGAGCAGAACAAGGACCAGAATAAATCCCAACAACAGGATCTCCAGTAACAATTGAAGCATAAACATCCACAACACCAGCGGCATCAGCAGTTGTTGTAAACCAACCATCATATGCTTGACTTCCACCAGATCCACCGATTGTACCTGCTGTAATATCAGAACCTACACTACTACACCCTACACCGTTTTCTACAGATGGATTTATAACTCCAGAGTTTGTAAATGAGTTAGTTAGATTTATTGTATTGTTAGTACATGCATTAGGCAGTGGACCTGCCAAACAAGGAGTAGATGTAAACTGTGAGTAACTTACACTAAAGGTAAATACTGAAATAAAAAATAATGCTATTTTCATACTGAATATTGTTTTGAATAAAACCTGATTGATAGAGATAAAAAAGTTATTTATTTGAGTTTATTTATGTTTAGTAAATACTCTTGTTCTCTACCTTCTTCTTTTAGAAAAGATAAATAATAATTCTGCTCTTTAATTGAGCAATTTTCTATCCCCTTACCTTCAACATAATCATTGAACTTAGATTTTTCCTGAATTATGAGATTATTTAATGTTTGATAGTCTGAAGAATTTAACAAAGTTGAATTATATGATTCATTAACTTCTTTTTTCTCTTCAATCAATCTTTCTAAATTATCTATAATAGTTAGATTGGGATTTATTGAAAGATCAATATTATTCTTGGTATTAGAAGAATTAACTGTTTTCTTAGTCGCTGGAACAGAAGGACTGTAACCAGTTTGATTATTGACTATAGACTTTCTTTCAGAAACAACTGCACTGTTTGTATTGTTATTCTCAACAGATACAGATTTTTTGACTTTAGTCTCTTGACTAATTGAATTGTTAGAAACCCTTTTAGATATTTTAAGATTTTGAGAACTATTATAATCTTGCTTTCTTTCTAATTCTTGAGCATTGGCGTTAAAAGCAAATGTAAGCACTAAAAAAAATCCAGAAATTTTATGTAATACATTCATATTGTGTTTATTATTAAATTTTACAATCTTAAGACGTAACCATCAAACGATAAGTTGCTTATATTAGGGTTTAAAGATACAATTAATAAAGATAAGTAAGTTAAAACTTTATTTTAAATTAACTTTTTGAATGTTGAGTGTTGATAAAAATATGTTAAATGGTTGTTAAAAGTTTATTAAAATAAATAACCCAAACTTAACAGATTTAATAATTCAAATTATAAAAACTGGTATCTCCTAATACGCAAAAAACCGAATCCAAATGGTTGGTAGTTGAATTATTTTTCTTTATAGTATATTGAAATTTGAAATACCGATTTGCTTCTACATTTCCAATAAGAACAGTGTCCACTAACATTTCTTTGAGAACGATAGAATTAAATTTTACGCAAGTACTACAAGTAGGGTTAATTGAGTTAAAAGATATTTCGTCAAAAAGATCAAATGGAATACTGTTTTTAATTCTTATTGAAACTACTCCTTTTCCAACTAAAGAAAAATCCAATTGATTAACTTCATTAGGTTTAAAATCATCCGGATTGAATATTTGTTCAATTGTAAAATAGTTTTCTTTTTCAACCCTAAACTTAAATGATTCTATAGTTCCAAAGTCAGACATTAAAATATATGACCCATTGGATGATGAATTGTATGAGTCTACACTTGAAAATGCACTTGTAAATGTTCCTGAAGCAACTTCTTTTTTGAAAAGCGATATTTTAGCATCATTTATACCAATCTTACTATTTACATCAAGAATATAACCTTCAAAATTATAGACAATATCTTTACTTTCTTTTTTACAAAAGACAAAAAAAAGTGGGGTTACAAAAAAAAGAAAAATATATTTATTTCTTTTTAAAAGATTCTGTAGTATTATCAAAACTAAGCCAATATTCGTCTTTAATTAATTTGTTAACATCAATTGATGCTCCATAACCTTTCAGAACCAATTCTCCATATTTATCATGAATTTCATAACCTGTTTCATTAGTGAAAAATATAGTTTGGGATTGCTTCGTATAGGTATAAGTCAATTTAGGTTTGCTTGATTCAACTTCCACTGATTGTGTTTTTTTAATTTTTCCTTCCGCATCGATCTGAATCACTCTAAATTTATTTATATCAGAAGTAAAATCTACATGAAAAGCATAATTAGATAATTCAGGTGTTCCATTTCCCTGAACCTCACCTACATCAATCCATTTGTTCCATTTATACTGCTGTATAATAAAAGGTAATGATCCTGTTTCATCTTTAGTAACCCATTCTAAAATTTGGTTTTCATTGATTTTTATATCCACTGTTTGAAAAGTAGGCTTAGGTTTTAAACCACCAGGATTAAGAACTTTGGGAGTACATCCTTGCTTGTGTTTTATTTCTATGGTAATATCTTGACCAATCATAAAATTATATGAAGCTAAATCAATTTCAAAAGCACTTGAATTAATTTCATCTACAATTAGATTACCATTAACTCTAATTTCGTACGCACAGAAACCAAAACCTTGGCTTCCCATAGCCTGAGCCACAAAAATATTTCTAGATTGGTATTTCCCTTCTAGAATTATAATACCTTCTTTGTCATCAATAGGAGAGTAGGCATTTAAATAAAAAGGCAAAAACAACAATGTATATAAAAGTAATTTATTCAATTTTTTTATTAAAATTAATTTCAACACAAAATTATATAATTAGTTCTTAAAAAACTTTTTATTCATTTGTTTACACCCTAGAATATGATGAATAAATCATTTTTTAATATGAACAAACTAAATCTAAACTGAAAATTAATTTTTATTGACAATGTAAATGATACTAATCTTTATAATTTTCGTCATAAAATTCTAAGGTAGATTGAATGATTTTTTCGATCATTATCCTTGTGTATTCTTTGTCCAATGCAAGTTTACCTTTGTAAATATCAAATTCAGCAACTCCAATTGGTTTTGATTTTAAATAATCTACATTTAAACCTGTTTTGAATTTAAAAAGGCTTACTTCAACTTTCAAACTACTTTTCTTTTTTACATTGGAAGGAGGGTTTGTGGTTTTTACTACCAGATGTTTGGAAACATATCCTTTTTTGCTAAATTCTATTTTATAAATATGATTGGGGGTTAAATCATATTTGAAACGACCATTTTGAGTAATTATGCTATCTGTTAAAACATTATCTTTTGAAATATATATTGTAGTAACATTTAATTTTCCTCCCATACTTTCAACTTCTGTGATTTTAGCATCAAAAGTAATTGTGATGTCTGTTGCTTCATTTTGAGAAAAACAGTTGACAACAAACAAGCAGTAAATTGATATAGAGATATACTTTAAAATAAGAGTTGATTTAGTTTTAATACTAACCTTTAGATTTAATCAATTTAGCAATTCCTTCCATTGCGACATTAAAAGTCGTTTGATTGATGGTTCTTATTGTTTTGAAAATATTGGTATTTTTCAAAAGTGGATCTTTTTTCGCTCCTTCCTCTAATACTTTTAGCCAAAGTTCAGTAAAGCTTTTCCCTTCTTTAATAGCTTTATCATGCAATGATGCAGCAATTTCTGAAATTTCAATATTTTTAATCGCTGGTTTTACAGAAGTAGTTTTAGATACATTCTCAACTGCAACTAAATTATTCGGTGATTTTTTTAAGAAATCCTCTTTATCTTTAACGTCATCTACCTCGATAGTATTTGGATTTTGCGCTAAAAAGTCATTTAAATCTTTAAGGGTTGTTCTACGAGCCATATTATAAATTGATTTTTTTATTTAAGTTTTTCTAAAATTGTTTTAGTAATGCATCTATATTTTCTTTCGCTTTTGAAAGTACTTGGAGCGGTAAATATTTTTTTCTGAGGTACAAATGTGTCAAACATTTCAACATTTAAGTTGCTCAATGTATCTTTAATTGTTTTGATTCTTGTGTGAGAATGAATTCTATTAGGGAGTATAAACAATTTAAGATTAGGATTTAATTTTTCTGCAGGTTTTAAGTCTTTTACAGTTTGATAAGCAACTAACAAATCATTTTGAGTGAGGCTTGTAGTAATGATAACCATATCACTTATTAAGCAAAGTTCCTTTATACCTTGATCTGTGGTTTTACCAGCACTATCAACAATCACAAAATCGTAGGTTTGGGTAGTTTTTAAACTTTCCAACTCACTGGCTATCTCATCATCAGTAGAAGCTACAATTGGGAATAATTTCTTTTCATTCAACTTATATTTAAAAACATCTATCTTTCTCGAAGAAATCAATGTATAATTGGGGTCTGTTTCAACTAGAAGCACTTTTTTCTTTAAGTCATGAAGAGAAGTCGCGAGGTTTATAGCGTTGGTTGTTTTTCCTGAGCCTCCTTTTCTACTGATAAATGAAATTATTTTTGTCATAATAAACGTTTTATTCGTTAAAATATTTCTTTTGCAATTCTTTTAACAGCCGTTCCTTTTCCCATTGTATAAAAATGAAGCACAGGAGCCCCTTTTTCAATTAATTCTTTGGCTTGATTAATCCCCCACTCTATTCCTAATTCCGTGATTTGCTCGTTGGTTTTGCATTTTTCTAATTCTTTTGATAATTCCATTGGAAAATCAATATGAAAAAACTTGGGCAAGAATGTTTTATGATTGAGATGTGTAATTGGCTTTAGGCCTGGAATAATAGGAACATTGATTCCAATTGCTCTACATTTATCTACAAAATCAAAAAACTTTTGATTGTCATAAAATAATTGAGTCATGATATACTCAGCACCTGCGTCTACTTTCGCCTTGAGATGCATCATATCCGTTTCGAGGTTCATCGCTTCGAAATGTTTTTCTGGATATCCAGCACAACCAATACAAAAATCCGTAGGTGAATTTTGGTGCTCATCATCCAAATATTTCCCTTTATTCAGTTGACCAATTTGTTGAATTAAATCTATAGCATAAGCATGGCCGCCCTTGTTGGGTTGGAATATTTGTTCTGATTTGATAGGGTCTCCTCTTAGAGCAAGTATATTGTCAATTCCTAAAAACTTTAAATCTATCAATGCATTTTCTGTTTCTTCAACATTAAAACCTCCACAAATTAAATGAGGAACCGCATCAACTTTATATTTGTTCATTATAGCAGCACAAATTCCAACAGTACCAGGACGCTTTCTTATTGATATTTTCTTTAAGAGTCCATCGCCCATATCTTTGTACTTATATTCTTCTCTGTGATAAGTCACATTGATGAATTTAGGACCAAACTCAATAAGTGGATCAATACCTGCGTAAATATCTTCTATTCCTTTTCCTTTCAAAGGAGGAATAATCTCAAAAGAAAACAACGGTTTTTTAGATTCGTTAATATAATCTATGACTTTCATTACTTGTTTTAATATATTTGGGTACAAAGATAGTTTAGGAAAATATAATATTCTATTTTCTTGTATTTGTTTTGAATAATAATTGTAAAACTTGTTTTAAAAAGTAGTAGATTTGTGTTTCGTTTTAATCATTTATGAAGAATATAAGAAATTTTTGCATTATTGCACACATTGACCATGGTAAAAGCACCTTGGCAGACAGACTTTTGCAAGTAACTGGAACTATATCAGACAGAGATATGAAAGATCAAGCTTTGGATGATATGGACTTGGAAAGAGAGCGAGGAATTACTATTAAAAGTCATGCAATACAAATGGATTTCAAGTATGGCGGTGAACAGTACGTTCTAAACTTAATTGACACACCTGGTCACGTAGATTTTTCTTATGAAGTTTCTCGTTCTATAGCAGCCTGTGAAGGAGCGTTATTGATTGTTGATGCGTCCCAAGGTATTCAAGCTCAGACTATTTCAAATTTGTATTTAGCTATAGAAAATGATTTGGAAATTATACCCATTTTGAATAAAATGGATTTGCCTGGTGCAATGCCAGAAGAAGTAACAGATCAAATTGTAGATTTAATTGGATGTGACCCTTCTGATGTGATTCAAGCGAGTGGCAAAACTGGTTTGGGAGTGGATAAAATATTAGAAGCAATTATTGCTAAAGTTCCTGCTCCTAAAGGTGACGAAGACCAACCTCTTCAAGCTATGATTTTTGACAGTGTTTTCAATCCTTTTAGAGGAATTATTGCTTACTACAGAGTTATCAATGGAGTCATTAAAAAAGGTGATTTAGTAAAATTTGTAAATACCAAAAAGGAATACCATGCAGATGAAATTGGTGTTTTGAAAATGGATTTACTTCCCAAAAAAGAGGTTAGGGCTGGAGATGTTGGCTATATCATTTCAGGAATTAAAAGAGCTAATGAAGTAAAAGTAGGTGATACTATTACCACTGTTGCTAATCCATGTCAAGATGTGGTACAAGGATTTGAAGATGTAAAGCCTATGGTTTTCGCTGGAGTGTATCCTGTGGACACTGATGAATATGAGGAATTGCGAACTGCAATGGAAAAACTTCAATTGAACGATGCTTCATTAGTTTTTGAGCCTGAAAGTTCGGTTGCTTTGGGATTTGGTTTTAGATGTGGATTCTTAGGAATGCTTCACATGGAAATTATTCAAGAAAGATTAGAACGTGAACACGACATGACTGTTATTACTACCGTTCCTAACGTTTCTTACAAATCTTACTTAACCAAAGGAAATGAATTGGTAATTGTAAACAACCCTTCAGATTTACCACCTCCAGCAAATTTGAGTTCTATAGAAGAACCTTTTATCAGAGCCTCAATTATTACTAAATCTGAATTTGTAGGTGCAATTATGACCCTATGTATCGAAAAAAGAGGTATGCTTACGAATCAAGTTTATTTAACTCAAGATAGAGTAGAACTGAATTTTGATATGCCTATGGCTGAAGTTGTTTTCGATTTTTATGATCGACTTAAGACCATAAGTAAAGGGTATGCATCGTTTGACTATTATCCGACTGATTATGTAAAATCTGATTTAGTAAAATTAGATATTTTATTAAACTCCGAACAAGTAGATGCTTTGTCTGCTTTGGTTCACAGAAGTAATGCATACACATTAGGAAAGAAAATTTGTGAGAAATTGAAAGAATTGATTCCAAGACAACAATTTGAAATTCCTATTCAAGCGGCAATAGGTGCTAAAATTGTTGCTAGAGAAACTATCAAAGCATTAAGAAAAGATGTAACCGCAAAATGTTACGGAGGTGATATTTCTCGTAAACGTAAACTACTTGAAAAGCAAAAGCAAGGTAAAAAGCGTATGCGTCAAGTAGGAAGAGTTGAAGTTCCTCAAGAAGCTTTCTTGGCTGTTTTGAAGTTGGATTAGATTTTTTGAGGGGTAAGTTGTTGGCAAATAGTAAAGTGTTTGAGAATATCAATTATTTTTTTATTTCCAGCCTTCGAATACGCCTAAACCGAAAAGAGCAAAATCATACTTTACTGGATCTATCGGGTCTAGCATTCTCAAATGCTTATCTAACTCTTCTATAGTTTTCCAATCATTTTGTTTTCGAGTAATAAACCCAAGCGCCCGTCCTACGTTACCTGTATGAATATCCAATGGGCATGATAAAATAGACGATGGTATTTTTTCCCAAATTCCAAAATCTACATTTTGAGCATCTTTTCTGACCATCCATCTTAAATACATATTCAACCTTTTGGCTGCACTTCCTTTTTCAGGATTAGCTAGATGCTTTCTTGTTCTGAAATTTGGAGGACAATTTTCAAAAAAAACATTATGAAAATGTGAAATGGAATTTCTCATGTCAGAGTCATTTTTTAAATTCAAACCTTCTAAAAAGACATTTTCTAAACTTCCATACTTAATGTAAATCCTATTGAGTGTTTTTATGAAAAATGTTAAATCTTCAGCTTGGAAAGTTCTATGAACGAAATTAGACATTGAATTTAAATCTGAAGAAGTATGATTCATTATAAAATCGTATGGTTTATTATCCATTAAGGATAGTATTTTATGAGCCGAATTGATAATCATATTTCTTTTACCCCATGAAATGGTAGATACTATGAATGCAATGACTTCTATATCTAATTTATGATCGAACAAATGAGGTATTTGTATTGGGTCATCTTTGATAAAGTCAGGCTGATTGTATTGCAACACTTTTTCATCTAGAAACTCTTTTAGTTCGTTTAAATTCAACCCTTTTTTTAGTTTCATAAATATTTTGCTATTTAAACAAAGGTAATAGTTAAACAAACTAGAAAAAATAATATTAAAAATAATTTAGAAACTATTTCTAATTTTTAGTTTGTTTTTTGAGGGATTATTTTTAAATTTACAAAAAATTCAAATTTACATAACATGAAAAAAGTCTTCTTAACCACTATTTTGATGCTTGTTCTATTACCCATTTCATTTGCTCAACATCAAGTAGGACATTTCAACATCACATTTGTAGATGCTGACAGAGGAAATAGAGCAATAGAAACTGAAATTTATTACCCTTCTACAATTGCTGGAGATAACACACCTGTTGCAAATGGTCAGTTTCCTGTTATAATATTTGGACATGGATTCGTTATGGCATGGAGTGCTTATGAAAATTTATGGGAAGAATTCGTTCCAAGAGGATATATTATGGTATTTCCAAGAACAGAAGGTAATGCGTTCAGCACTAATCATCAAGAATTTGGGTGGGATTTGCAATTTTTGGTTACTCAATTACAACTCGAAGGTCAAAACGCTTCTTCGGATATCTTTAATGCTGTTGCAAACAATACTGCTTTAATGGGACATTCCATGGGAGGTGGTGCAGCTTTTTTGGCAACAGATTCACTATGTGTAAATGGAAATGTGAATATCAAAACTTTAATTGGATTAGCACCTGCTGAATCTACAACTAATGGTGTTTCTTCTATTAATTCTGCTTTGAGCATTACCGTTCCTTCTGTAGTTTTGTCAGGAGCGCAGGATGGAGTAACTCCTCCTGCTGATCACCATATTCCAATGTACGATAATTTGGCATCAGACTGTAAAAGTTTTATCAGTATTACTGGAGGTGCTCATTGTTATTTTGCGAATTCAAATTTCAATTGCGATTTTGGAGAAGCAACCTCATCATCTGGAATTTCTATTTCAAGATCTGAGCAACATCAAGTGACATTTGACTTTTTGAATAATTGGTTGGATTATACCTTAAAAGGCGATTGTAGTGCTTTCCAAATGTTTCAAGATTCAGTAGCCAATTCAATTAGAGTTTCGACCAACCAAAGTTGCGTTGCAAATCCTACAGCAACTATAATTGCATCTGGAAATGTTTTGACGAGTTCAGAAACAGGAACAAATTATCAATGGTATATGAACGGAAATGCAATTTCTGGCGCTAATAATGTTAATTACACAGCAACACAAAATGGAGATTATACTGTTGAAGTTAATTTTGCAAATGGATGCCCTACTCTTTCTGCACCTTACACTTTTAATTCTGGAACTTCAAATGTTTCTGAAAACACCATTTTTGAGATGGTTGTTTATCCCAATCCTACAAACGGGATATTAAATATCAAAGGAACTGTGAATGACGAAATTCAAATATTAGATTTGTCAGGTCGAGTAATTTCTAAACATTTCAAAACAAACACGATTGATGTTAGTAATTTATCTAAAGGTGTTTATTACATTAAAACGGGAAATACTTTTGCTTCTTTTGTGAAAAACTGATCTTTTTGAAAGAGGAAATAGGAAAGATGTGAGATGGTTAATGGTTGATGCGTGATGGTTGATGTGTGATGATTGACGGAGGATTGAAGTATTGAATGGAGATATCAGTTTTTTGAAAGTTAAAAGGTTTTTTAAACTCAAAACTACAAGACAAAATAATTAAACACCTTCTCCTATTCTCCTGTTAATTTTTTAGCTTCTTCTACAGGAATGTTTTCTCCATTTTGGAAAGCTTTAATTTCTGCAATAGAAACGCCTCTAGATGTAAATTTTTTGAGTACAACTTGTGCTTCACTATATAGAGACTTTTCCCCAGCATAATAAGTTTCGTCTCCGTTTTCTTCCGCTACTTTTTGAATTCCTTCATCTTTCAAATCTACAAATGTAATGGCTCTGTTTCCTGGCACTTCTCCTGTATATGTCCCTAAGAAAACTTTGTAAACAATTCCTGCTACTGGTTTTGGTCCTGAAGGAACAATTTCTCCATTTAAATTTATTATTTGAATACCATCAATCCCCACTTGTTTATATAGTTCAATTACTTTTTGAGCATCTTCCTCAGAAGAAAAATTACCTACAAAATATCTTTGAGAACCTTGTTTATTTTCAGTTTTTACTTCGAATTGAGGTACCATCAACATAGCATTAGCAATATCTGTTGGAATTTCACCTACATAAGAACCTAAATCTACTTGGAAAGCTCCAGTTGAAGTTGCAACATTGTTTTCAATTTCAGAAGAAGTGTTGTTGTTAGGATTTGATTGTTTTAAGTTTCCTTCATCATCAGAAGCGAAAACAGACTCTCCTTGTTCTTGAATCAACTGTTCTGCTTTGATAATTGAAATTTTTTCTCCATTGTAGTATGCAGTAACAAATGCATCTGAATTTCCAAGCGCTACTACCTCGTTCTTTCTTACAACTGCATCACTAACGCTTCTATAAATACCAGTAGAATATTTGTAAAGATTGCCTATAAATTTAGTCACTAATGGAGAAATATTGTAAACATCTGTCGCCTTAATTGGTTTTGAAAATGCACCTAACTGAACTGTAAAATACAAACCTTGGATTTTGTCAGCATTTTTAGTTGCTGCAGTTCCTTCTCCTAAATTCACATCTACTTCATTTTCTGAGGTTTCATTATTGTTTTGAGTGTTTGTGTTGATTGTTTCGTTTGTTTCGTTTGTGTTTTGGTTATTAATTGTTGTATTGTTGTTTACAGTTTCGTTATTAGTATCAGTCTCGTTATTATTGTTTTGAATATTATTTTCCTGATTTGATGTATTATTGTTATTATTCGAAATAGATGTGTTATTGGTATTATTAGATGCTAATTCATTTGCAGAAGTATTAGATGTATTTCTCTCAATGTTTCTTGCCTCAGTAAGATTGATTATTTCTCCATCATTTATAGCCACAACAAATGCATCACTATAACCCATTGCTCTAATTTGGTTTTTTGCATCATTGGCATTATCAAACTGTAAGAAATACCCAACTCTATACCTAACTAAATTACCTACTTGCTCCCCAGAAATAGGAGCAAAACCACTGAAAACATCATTAGGAATAGGTTTACTAAATGCTCCTACTTGAACTTTGTAAATTAATCCTTTAGGATTTTTAACATTTAATGGAATTGGGTTATCATCAGAGTATTTTATATTATTGTCGACTGCTATTAAATTAGAAGTGACATTTTCTGGCACAATAAAATTAGATGAAATCAAATCTTCAAATGTGATTGCATAAGTCTTTTTAACTGGAGTTTTGTCATAGTTTGAAATCATCAATGCTTCAAAGTCTTTTTGCGTTTCTTCATCTAAAGCAGCAATCAATTCTTCTTGACTGTTGGATTTATTATTGATTCTATTATCAAGTGCTTCAATTTTTGTTGCTATTTCTTTTGAATTGTCTTTATTCTCCTTTAATTGATTATTCAAGTTAGAAATATTCTCGTCCCAAAGAGACTTTTCATTTTGTGGTGCTGACTTTTGTTTTTCAGTATAATCTTTTAATTGTTGTTCTTGTTGGAAAATAATGTTATCAATTCCTTTTTTCTCACCTTCAAATGCTGATTTTTCAATTAACAAAGCGTTAATTTCATTTTGTTTTTCTAAATATTCAGGATAATAATCGTTGGCTTTTACATTTTCGACATCTTCTTTTGTAAGTTGAGAAAGTAACTTTTCTTCTACTTTATTTTCTTCTTCAATCAACTTTTGTTGATCTGCTAATTTAGTATAAGAATTAGAAAATTCTTTTAATGAATTCGCTTGTTTTTCAAAAATATCAGCTTCGTTCTGTAGGTTAATTTTAACATCATCTTTAGCCAAAAGTGATGCGTCTCTAGCTTCAATAGCTTTTTGTGTTAAAGTTGTTGATTCTTCATTAAAATCTGCTGCTATTGCATACAAATCATCCGAAGAGAAAAAGTTGGATTTATTCTCAATAGATTTTTCTACGTTTCTTAACTGACCTTCTTTATAAAGTTGTGTTGCTTCATCATAGTAATTTGCAGCTGCAATTTCTTTACTATTAGCTGTTTTCAACAAATTACCCTTTTCGACTTTATCTTTTTCCGAAGCGGCTTGAGTTCTTAATTCTTTAGCTTCTTCTAGTAATTCATTGGCTTTTGACTCATAGTTGTTTGACTGCTCAAGTTGGGTATTCGTTTCTGAGTTTGGTATTTCTTGTGATTTAATTTTGTCAAGATTTTGTCTTGATTGATCAACTTCAATTTGAGTAACTTGCTGAATTGATTCGTCAATTTTTATTTCTTCCTTAACAATCTTGGTGTCAATCTTCTCTACTTTCTTGTCAATTTTATTTTTATCTTTTTCAGATTGAGCATTTTGAGCTTCAATATTCAAAGCATTTTTTTCAGATGACAATTCTTTGATTTTATCTAATGATTTTTCATTGTTTTCTAGAATTTCAACAGCAGAACTACTATTAAAAGCGTCATTATTCACGTAATCAATTTTAGTAACTTCATTGCTTATTTCATAAGCATCAGGATTTTCGTTTTTTGGGTCATAAGTTTTTTCGTTTACTTCTTGTATCTCAACTTTTTCAATTCCTTTTTCTTTAGAATTACTAATTAACATTGTTTGAGAAGCATTACCTGTTATAAAATCTTCTGCTTTTAGTTCAGTAGTTGTATTCGAAATAATACTGGTTTCATTGGTTAAAACTTCATTGTTTTCAGTGCTATTGCTTTCTGTTGTATTATTGTTTTCAGTAGCATTTGATTCATTCGTTACTACTTCATTATTCTCAGTTGAATTTTCGTTATTTGAGTTATTGCTTTCGTTTGTATTTGTAATTTCATTATTATTTTCTGAAGTGTTATTTTCATTTATTACAACCTCATTATTTTCAGTAGAATTGTTGTTTTCTGAAGTTTCATTGTTCGTTGATTCGTTAGTGTTTGTCTCTGTAGTATTATTTACAGAAGAAGTAGTATTTTTATTTGAAGCCAACCCATTTTCTTCATCAGTTGTAAGAGGAATAGATTTTACAACATAATTTTCATTTGACACCTCTTCCAATAGAACTAATGCTTCTCTTTGATTGTTGATTGCTGCAGTATTCAATTGATGTGCTTCTTCTAACAATATTGATTTTCCGTCTTTATCAGAAGTTTTTCTTGCTTGTTCTATTTTATTTTCAGCTTCAGTTCTTTGTTTTTCTGCCTCAACGTTATAAATTTTGGCTTTAATATAATTTTCATCATTTTCAAAGTTTGTCTTGGTAGATTTTATAGTTTCTAATTCTTGACTTAACGACACATCATTAAACTCTAATTCACTTTGATCGGCTTCAAAAACAGCTGCTCCAATACTTTCTTTTAAATCATTAATTTCATCGTTTTTACTTTCAATTTCATTTTGAATTTTTTCTTGTTTTTTAGCTTTAGTTTCTTCTTCAAGTTTATTTTCTAAATCGACTTTTTCCTGTTCTTTGATATTCAAGTTTGATTTATCATCAGAAACGGAAGCAATGATGTCTGCAGAAGTTTGATTTTTATAGGATTTTTCATTTGTAAATGAACCGGAATACATTTCAGATTCATTTATGTTTTCTTTAGTTTCATTGTATATTTGTTTCAATACATCAGAAGCATTTTCGTTTAAAATTGGTTCTGATGCTGCAATTAGATTTTCGTTTTCAAATATTTCTGATTCATACCCTTCTATATTTGAAGTTAAGGTATTTCTTAGTTCTACTAATTCTTCTTTTTCTTGTAAATCATTTGACTCTAAAATTGCCTTATTTACTTCAACAATTTTATTCTTATACTCACTAATTAATTTATTATAAATAACATTTTTTTGTGTTAACTTCTCTTCTTGGGTTAATGACGAATTATTTTCTATCGCTTGAAAATCATTTTTTGGGTCGAATTGAGCAATCTCGTTTTCAAAAGATTCAACTTTATTGCTTGAATTATTTTGGTCAGTATTATTCTCGTTCGATTCATTTGTAGTTTGAGCAATTAAATCATTATTTTCCTGAATTTCAGACTTATAATTTGAAACAGTATTTTCCAAAGATTGTTTCAAATTATTAAGTTCCTCTTTCTCAACATCATCATTTGAGTTTGCAATTGCTTGGTCAATTTCTTCAATTTTTTCGTTGTAGGTTTCTATCAAATTACTGTAAACATCATTTTTCTGTGTTAGTTTCTCTTCATTACTTAATGACGTATTATTTTCTATGGTTTGAAAATCATTTTTTGGATCAAATTGAGCGATTTCATTTTCGAATACTCTTACTTTCGAATTTGAAGCATTTGAATTGTTGAAATTCTCACTTGTAGTATTTTCGTTCGTTTCAGTATTTTCATTAGCATTGCTTTTTAAATTATTTGATGCTGTATTATTTTCTGAATTGTTTTCAGTATTAAAAGTCACATCATTTTTGATATTTTTAATAGCATCTTCGTTATTATCTATTCCCGTTTTTAATTGATTATCATTCATAAAAGAAGTTAACTCCTCTTTTTCAGAATCAGTAAGTGCTGCGAGACCACTATTTTCTATATCGTAAGCTAAATCGTCATATAATTTGGATTGGTAGTACAAAGCATTCGCTTCTGCATCCAACTGCTCTGCTTTTGCATAAGATTCTTCTGCCCATTTGGCATTCATTGCTATTTGCTCTTTGATTTCATCAATTTGAACTTGAATAGAGGGCTTGTCTTTAGATGATGCTTTTTCATAATCTCTATTGAGTTGATTCAATCTAAGATTAAGTTTCTCCTCTTCTTTTCTAAATTCCATTGCGGTTTCAAATTCTTTGTCCGCTTTTGTTTTTGCATCTTTTGCTTTCTCTGCAATATTGTCTGTTTCAACATTTATGGAAGAGGCTGTTATTATATCGTTTAATCTTTCTTTTAGAGCATTAAGTTCTTCAAAAGCTTTGTCATGATTTTTTTCATTTACTGCTTTTTGAATACTTTCGTAAGTTAATTTACTTTCATCTGCCTCATTTTGTGCTTTGATGTGTTGGTCTTTTAAATTATTGCCCAAATTATAAGCTGTAGTTGCTTGTAAATATAAATCTTTAGCACTTTGATTTAATTCTTTGGCAAGATTTGCCTGTTGTTGACGCTCCATAGGGTTGTCGATTTCTTCCAAAGTAGCTAGTAATTCTTCAGCATTCTTTGCTTTTTCTGCTGCTTCTTTACTTTTATTGTTCGCCACAAACAAAGCTGCTTCCATTCTCTCTTTAATTTCATCAGCATCATTTTGAGCATCTTCATACATAGTTTTGCTCATTGAAATTAAGTCTTCCAACCTAACATTGGAGCCTTCTAGAACTGAATCTACCAAAGCATTTCCGTTTAATTCCTCTTCGAATTGTCCAGCATTTACGTCTGGATTAGCAAGCATTTGCATGGCCTCTGCTAGCAAACTTTCTCTTTCTGCTTCATCAAATTCTTCATCAAATAAATTCTGAATAATCAACTTTTCAGTACCTCCTTCGTTTGTTAGAATTATTTTTTGCTTCAATGGTCTAAATTCTTTTTGAGGAGGTATAACGACATTGCTCGAGTGAATTTTTTCACTATTTTCAGTTTCTACTATAAAATTATAATTTCCGCTTTTAGGAAGAATAATCGTATATTTATTTGCTTTATTTGGATTATAAATTCCAATAATCTCATCATTTCTTGTATCTTGAATCTTTATCGTTGCTACATCATTTTGATTGATTTTATTGTCGAAATTTCCTGCAAGTAATACATTAACTATAGGAAA
Organism: uncultured Flavobacteriales bacterium; assembly: GCA_963922585.1. Classification (GTDB taxonomy): domain Bacteria; phylum Bacteroidota; class Bacteroidia; order Flavobacteriales_D; family Parvicellaceae; genus Parvicella. Next base: position 19,100 of record CAWUIK010000005.1, read on the forward strand.
AGTTTCTACCCTTACTTTATATACATCTACATAACCAAATTTGGTTCCTCTAGTAGATGCAAAATATGCATTTTCTTCCAAAGAATCTACTACATACATTAATTCGTCATCAGGTGTATTAATTTTATAATCTAGATTAACAGGCGGGCCAAAAGAATTAGTAGAAATGTCATAAGAACATTTGAACACATCAAAACCTCCCATACTGTTATGTCCTTTGGAACAAAAGTAAAATACTGTTTTTGATGAGTGCAAAAAGCCATAAGCATCATCGTAAGGAGTATTTATATGATCTGGAAGTCTTTGTGACTCTCCCCAATCACCACTAGTCAATCTTTTTATTGCGTATAAATCTAGTCCTGTTTTACCATCTTTTCCATAACTTGAGTAAAAAATAACATCATTTCCTGTTCCAATTGGAGGAATATAAGTCATACTTCTAAAACCTAATTTTTCATCATACTTTGATTGAAATTCTTCAGAAATAATAATCCTCCCTCCCATTTCAGATAAATCGTAAGAATAGGGGAATTTTTCTATGGAAGTTTGTGTTTTAGCATCTACAATTAATTCTGTAAGATTACTTAGTAGTTTTTTACCACTTTGTGTCATCTTTATATGCAAATCGACTTGATACTTTAATTTATCTTCGGATGTCCCTTTCGCTTGAAAATCTTTATAGTGCTTTTGAGCTTCTCCAAAACGATACAATAAATGGTAGGTCTTTCCTAAGAAAAAATGTACTTTAGCATCTGCATTTTTGGTAGCAGCAAAATTTAGGTAAGGTAATGCATCAGATTTATTTTCGGTAGTTTGCATTAAACAGGTTCCATATCTAAAATTGATATCTGGATCTAGTCTATTGCTTGGAAGTAGTTGTAAATAATAAGTATAAGCCTCTTGGTATTTCTCTTCATCAAAAACTTTATTGGCATATTTTAACTTGTCTGCATCATTTTTGAATGTTTGTTGACCTATCAAATTTGATACGGATATAAATAAAAGAAACGTTATGTAAATTATTTTTTTCAGATGGCTAATACTTCGATAGTTATTATTACAATCGAGATGATGCTTAGTTCAATTATTTTTTATTTTTAAAATTCAATGGCATTTTACTTTCTTCTCTATTGATGAGCCTTATAATATTTTTTCGATGTGTAAAAATCACAAGAAAAGAAATCACAATAGAAAAATAAATCAATGTAGGAGAAGTTGCTTTGAATACAAAAACAGTAACAAACGGAAAAAAGAAGGCCGCAGTTATTGCTCCAAGAGAAACGTATTGACTAATTACGTAAGTCAATAAAAACAGAAGAAAACTCAATCCTGCTGCTGGAAAATTTATTGCCAAGACAATTCCGAGTAACGTTGCTACACCTTTTCCTCCTTTAAATTTTTCGTAAATGGGGTAAACATGCCCAAAAACAGCAGCAAGACCAATTGCCAATTGAAGATTGATGTACTGGTTTGAACCCATTTCATAAGCTGAAATCATACTCAAAAAAGTAACGGATGCCCATCCTTTAAGGATGTCGAAAAACAAAACAGGAAAACCCGCTTTTTTACCAATTACTCTAAATGTGTTGGTAGCTCCTGCATTTTTACTACCATAATCTCTTACATCAATTCCAAAAAACCATTTACTAACCCAAATTGCTGAGGGAATTGAGCCTATAAGATAAGCAAGTATGATGGCTAATATATTATTTAAATCTAGTATTTCATTCATTTTTAATCATTTAATAAGTTACTCGAAACTTCTTATAAATGCCACGGCTTTTGTTTTTGTGCCTAGCATAAATTGAAAATCTTCTTTCCCTTTTGGGGCATTAAACTTAGTTTTATCCTTTTTGGTTTCCAAAATTACATTATTAAAGTCTTCATTTGTAGAAAAAGCTTGAAATAATCCTCTTTTATAATTAAAATAATAATAGTTATTTTCGTCCAACATCAATACAATGCTAATCTCATCACCTGTGGAACGTTTGTAAATTGCTATAAAACCATCTACTTGTTTAAAAATTTGATTTTTAGTCATATTTGCTAACCCAATTTTACCTTGAGAAACAAAAGCGTTTTTATCCTTATCCCAAATAAAATTAACATCCGCTAAGTAAAGTTGTGTAATTAATTCATCTGGGAACTTCCCTTTTATTTTACCATAAATACTTAAATCTGAAATAACTTTATCTGATTTTTCAAGTCCAATAATTTCTCTCAAAGATTTTTCATATGTAGAATTATTAAAATCTAATGGCTGTAAATCTGCATAGTTTGAAGAAATTTGTTTTTCCATTTTATCAAAAGCATCGTCATTGAATGGGAATTTGATTGCCATAGATGCTTTCATTTTTAAATCATCGGTAGAAGGATTATAATCTATTGTTCCAACATTTACCAACTCCATCAAACCTAATTCTACACCAAAATCGAAACGACCATCACCTTGTACAGCGCAGTTTTCTGAATTAAGAGAAACGTAGTTTCCTGGTAAACTTCTTTCAATTAATTTATCACGAGTTGAAATTCGATATTCTTTTGAGTTTTTATCATACTTCAAAAATCCATTAGCAGTCATAACATCTATATGTTTTGGATCCTTTTTCATAGACAAGAAAGTCGAATAAAGTCCAATAGAATCAGTATTCAAAATCAAACCTGCTCCAATAGCATTCCCTTTACTATCTACCATTGTTTCGGATACAGGAATAAAAATATTTTCTGGGTCAATTTGGGCTTCAAAAGCCATCCAATTTCGTTCAATACCCTGACAATCATGAGATGACAGACGTGTTTCACCTCTAAATGTCAACTCTTTGAAAGAAGCAAACATTTCGATTTCACCATAATAATCAAACTGTGGACTTAACTTAAAATTAGACTCTTCTTTGACAAAACCTTTTGCTGTTGTTTGCATCGCAGTATCAGGTTTAATATCAGAAAAATAGAATTTTTGTTGTCCTTTAGATTCGTCAACATAATTATAATAACCAGAAGCTTTGTATTCTTTTTTTCCTGTGATTTCTACTTTAGCATCAAAAATGTTGTGGAATTTAGTAATGTAATTTACTAATATTTTAGCATTTTCAAACTCATCCATTTTAGCTTTCTTTCTAATCGTAACAAAACCTGAATCTGGATATACTCGAGCATCTGCTGTAGTTATGTATTCAACATTTTCACAAAAAATAACTTTCTTTTTTACATCAAATTTTGCTTTTGACGATTTAAATGATAATGAATCTTGTTTGGGATGAATAGAATAGAATTTTGAACCTGCTAGATCTAAATCTGTTTCTATGTTGACATCGTTTTGGTCTTTAGATTCCATTTCTAAATCATCGTAATCCATCAACCAATTGAACTGATCCATATAACAGATATATTGATTTTCAGGGAACTGTACAAAAGACTCTCCACTATTTGACTTAAACTCTCCTTTTCTATCTTTAAAATCAACATGAGCTTGAACATTCTCTGTTTTGAATGCCATCTCTTCCAAATCTACTGTTCTGAGTCTAAACTCAGCTGTATCGCAATCAAAGTGCATATTTTTAAATTTATATAAATTGGAAAGCACCTCTCCATTTTCCACATAGATAGTTCCTTCTCCAGTTATACCTTCTGGTTTTAGAGAAATTCTTCCATCTAATGATGATGCACTGTCTGGATACATTATTAGTTCATTTCCTTGATAAGAAGAAGCGTACAAGACTTTTTGTCCGGGAATATAACTAACATATACTCCTGTACCATCTATCAAAGGTACTTCAGGCTTTTCTTCACTGGGTTCATTATGATAAATTTCACATATAGCATTTAGTGAATCTGGGAAAAATGTAATTTCGTTAGATTCTGCATGAGAACTCAAGAAATCTATGTTACCAGTCCCTTGCAATCCTTTGTTACTCAATCTTATTTCATTTTCATAATTGGCTTTATCCCCATATATACCAACACCACCTTTTTTAGCTTTTCTTACAAATCCGAGTGAAAAATCTTTTTGAATTTTTAGTTCCTCTTTCATATTTGGGAAAATTCCAGCTGATATAAACTCTCCAGGAAATGAAAGTCCAGTATTTGAAAAATTCAGTAAGGAATCCATTTCAAACGGTTCTACAACAAACTTAAAATCCTCTCTTTTATATGCCCCTTTTTGAATTTTCTTATCATCATAATACACATACGACTTCTTGTTTACGTTCAGAATTGGAAAATAATTAAAATTGGTATCAACTCCAGATTTATTATTGGGATCATCTAATCTAATATTACCACTAATACTTTCTATTTTAGAACCTAATCTATAGTCTAAAAACCTATTTCCATCTTTTACTTTTGCTCTTAATCTCATTGAATCACATTCAATAAGATTTATTTTGAAATCTTCATATTCGAAATAAAATTGGGTTCCAAAATATTCTGTTCTTCCTGCATTAATAATACCTTGAAAAGACATATTTCTGTTCTTTTTTAAAACTAATGTCCCTCCGGTAGGATAGATATTTACGAACTTTGATTCACTCAACACTATTTTTGGAGCGCCATTGATAGTCAAATCAAAAGATACCAAACTCAATTCAGCATTATTCTTTGATTGAGATTTAATGTCAATAAAATCATAATCTTTTCTTCTTGAATTTTGCTCTATATAATTAAACAATTTATCTTTTAAATAAATCTTTTTTAATTCGTTGTCGTATTCTATAAAACCTTGAATCATCAATTCGTAAAGTAGTGGTTCTGCATCAGTCATTGATGCTCTTAGTGCTGTGGAAGCATCTGCAAGTGATAAAACTCTTGATATCATTTTATTACTTTGATTTTTTAATTGAACCAAAGGATTTTGACCAATTCCTATAATTCTATTGTAATCAGATAAACTAAAATAACTGAGTGATGTAAATTGCGCAGTAGTATCTGTACTTCCATACAATGGAGCAAAACTAATAACAGGATCTCCCATTTTCCAAAACAAAGCTTCTGAAGTAATGTCAATTTGATGATATGAATCGCTAAATGGCGCTGATGTAATTCCTTGTCCTCTAGTTAAAGTTATTTTAGCTTCGTTATTTTTGTTATTGAATTGAAATAAAACTCCTGGATGTGTTAATGAGTCTTTTTCATCAAGTTTGAATTTGACTTTTGCTTTTTGAGCCACTGCTCCATCTTGATTGATAACGAATTCTATAGACTGCACATTTAGAAAGGGTTTTTCTTTATACTTATATTCTAATTGTGCTAATTCTCCTGTACTCCCTGAACCTCTTAAGTTGGGTCCGACCAATTTAAAACCTCCGACATAATCTACATTGGGAAAAATTTCTTTAATTTCAAGTCTCTGAGAATAAGAAGAAAACTCGGGAAAAGATACTTGTTCTATACCCCTATTCGACACAACATTTTCTCTAACTTCTCCATAAATTGGCTCATCAAAATAAACACTGTAAAATTTTACAGAATCTATTTTGTATGACGAACTTGTCATACTGATATTGTAATTTCCAACTTCAGCATAAAACTTATCGGTAGGGAGTTGAGCCCTTTCCCAAGTCAATGTTCCTCCTTCCCCTTTCCATTTAGAAGAAAAAGGATAATAAGCACCTTTGGTTTTGTATAAAATTGAACTATCGTTTTTAGAATAACATTTTAATTCAATTTCTTCAAATGTAACAATTGGTTCTTTTTCATAAGAAAAAGTAAAATTATTATTGCTTGCCTTCCATTGAGTACTAGAGGATTTAAAAATGGTATTATCATTCAAAATCAAAGCACATGTTTCAATATATTCTGTAAATCTTGACTTATTTTTTTCTGCAAGAGCTTTTTCAACTGTAGAATGCCATTTACTGAATTCATCTTCATTCATACCACTAGTAACTGCATATTGAATTGCTAATAAATAATTTTTAAAATCAGGATAAATTTTTAATCTTTTAAGTGCTATATCATTGGCAGCGCTGTAAATAGATGCGCGCATGCTTGGAGTATAGTTTCCTCCAAACCAAATTGGCTCGAATATTTTGGTGAATTCTTTAGCATCTTCTTTGTTTGCTGTTCCTAAATAATTGCTAATTTCTTTAATAAACTTTGTTGAGTCAGTACTAAAAAAAGATTGAGAATATGATTTAGTTCCAATCAATAAAAAGAGCGGAAGTATGAGGTACTTAATTAATTTCATTTAGTTAATCTTTTATGAATTGAACCATCGCCCAATTGTTTTTACTTTTCGAATTTACAAATTTCAATCCATATTCCAAAGCACAAGTTGTTAAAACTTCAATATCAGTAGTGTAAAATCCACTAATCAATAATGTTGCCCCTTGTTTCATTACTCTGGCATAAGAAGGAATATCAGTATATAAAATATTACGATTGATATTTGCTATAAAAACATCAAAAAAGGGTTTATTTCCGAGTATAGATGCATCACCTTCGAAAAAATCAATGGTTGTAATTTGGTTTAATTGAGCATTTTCAACACTATTTTGATAAGCCCAATTTTCTATGTCAATCCCTTGTATTTTAGATGCTCCTAATTTTTCAGCAATTATTGCCAAAACACCCGTTCCACACCCCATGTCCATTACGGATTTTCCAATTAAATCCATCTCAAAAAGATGTTGACTCAGTAAAAAAGTAGTCTCGTGATGCCCCGTTCCGAAAGACATTTTTGGTGATATAACAATATCATATTCGCAATTACTATTCTCATGAAACGGAGCTCTGATGACACATTTTTCATTTACAACTATAGGTTCAAATTGACTTTCCCAATTTGCATTCCAATTTTGTTGTTCAATTAATTCAACTTCCATTTTAATTTCTAAATCTGGAAGATTATGAATCATTAAATCATCTAACAAGACTCTTTTAAATTCTGACTCAGGAATAAAAGCTTCTACACCTTTTTTAGTATCAACAATAGATTCGAAGTCCAACTGATTTAAATCCGCATAAAGAATTTCTCTTGCTGGTAGTAATGGATTTAATTCGAAAGAAACTTTATAATAATTCATATTTCAGCAACTTTAAAATGTATCTACAATTTGAAGAAATGAATCTGATTTAAGAGCTGCTCCACCAATTAATCCACCATCAATATCTTTTGAAGCAAATAATTCTTTGGCATTTTCTGGTTTACAACTACCTCCATATAAAATTGAAATATTATTTGAAACATCACCTATTTTAGATTTAAGAATAGACCTAATGTAAGCATGCATTTCTTGTGCTTGACTAGTAGAAGCTGTTTTCCCTGTCCCTATAGCCCAAACAGGTTCATATGCAATGACCAATTTCTCAATTTCCTCATTTGAAAGTCCTTCAATAGCTTTTTCAATTTGATTTTGAACTACTTGATTTTGTTTGCCCTGCTCTCTTTCCTCAAAGAGTTCACCACAACATAAAATTGGAGTGATATTATGTTTCAATAATTGTTTCATTTTGGAGTTGATTATCTCGTCTGTATCTCCAAAATATTGTCTTCTCTCAGAATGTCCTACAATGCAATATTCTACATTCATACTTTGAATCATGGATGCAGAAATCTCTCCTGTGTAAGCTCCATTTTCCTTGTCAGATACATTTTGCAAGCCAATGGCATATGATTTTGCATTATGAAGTGCTAAATCAATATAAATAGAAGAAGGACAAATAATTATCTCGCATTTATTTTGAGTTGGAAAATTGGATTCTAAATCTTTCAGCAAAACTATAGCTTCATCTTTTGATAAATTCATTTTCCAATTACCAGCAACAATTTTTTTTCTCATCATTTTATTTTAATCTAATTCGGGGGTCAAGAAATCCATAAACAATATCTACTATCATGTTGATTACGACAAAAAATGTACTGATTACAATAGTAACACCTAATACAGTTGGCAAATCACCATTATTAATGGCACTTAACAATTCTGTACCTATTCCATTCCATGAAAAAATGGTTTCCACAAAGACTGCACCAGCCAATAATGAAGCAAAAGATCCTGAAACGGCAGTAATTACTGGATTCATAGCGTTTTTAAGAGCGTGTTTAAAAACCACGCTAAATTCTGAAAGCCCTTTGGCTCTTGCAGTTCTGATGTAATCTTCGTTCATTACATCTAACATCGAACTTCTAGTTAATTGAGATATCAAAGCTAAAGGTCTTACCCCCAATACTATGGCGGGAAGTATTAAGTTTTCTATAGTTAAGTATTCATCTCCTGTTAAATCATCAATGCTATAAAGTTGTCCTGTAACGTTCAAACCTGTTCCAGGACCAATAACAACTTCTCCAATAAGAGGGATATTTTCGAATCCAAAAACAGAATAACCAATTATATAGAAAAGCCATATACCTAGTCCAAATAAAAGTCCTTTAAAAGCCCATAATGCAATTAGACTAAAAGTCAATTTTTCTTTTTCTGATTTTATTTTCTTTCTGTTTCTATTAAAAAATGCAGCAATCCCAACAAATAAAGCAAACAGCGTCATTACTAAAGGAAAAATAGGTAACTCTGATTGCTCTGACCAAAGTTCCCCAAAAACTTGAGATGCAATAGCAGCTGTAAAAAAGGAAGGCGCAGACATACCTGTAACAGCAATTATAAAAGTAGAGTTATCTAAAAAAGATCCTTTTTTGAGAGCTGAAATAATACCTATTAAAACACCCAAAACAAATGCTATCATGATAGCTGCAAAAGCTAACACTACCGTGTCTGGAAGCGTTCTCCAAATAATATCAGCAACAGGGGTTTTGGTTGCGTATGACTGTCTCAAATAAGGGTATTTGATGTACATAGAATTGCTTCCTACATCAAAAAGATAGGTTCCTGAATACTTACTAGTATCCATATAAATTCTACTGTCAACATCAGAGTTATGGAATGAAATAAACGATAAATCGTTTAGGTATAAAAAATATCTTTTGTAAAGTGGTAAATCTAACCCTAAATCTTTTTCGATGTTTTGAATAATCTCTTCAGTAGCATTCTGACCACCAATTAACAAAGCAGGGTTTCCTCCTGTAGAATTTTGCAAAAAGAACACGCCCGATACCACACCAAAGAGTATGATAAATCCGTAAAACATTTTCTTTAAGATAAACTTCCCCACGCGTTAACTTTTATTTAGCCTGCTAATTTAGGAATTCTATTGAAAAAGGCATCTAGTTGAGAAACAATTTTTATTATTTTAGATGATTACCTCAATTTTATGGATAGGAAAAGGAGTTCTTAGTGATTAGTTCTTAGAGATTAGCCTTAAATTGAAATTTGTTTGGAGTTTGGGACTTAAAGTCTCAAACTACATAAAGCCAACAACTAACTACTAATCCCCTAAAACTAGTACTCCTTTTTAATTTCTTCGAGAAGTTTGTCTGCGTTGAATTCGTTTTCATTAATCCCTTGGAAAAACAATTTCTCTTCTCCTTCTTGCAAATAAACTACACCTGGCACATCATTATCTCCATACCAAAAAACATCTATAAACTCTAGGGTAGGTAATACTTTGTAATCGTAATTAGCCCCTATTAGTTCAAAAAATGCTTTTACATCTTCTGGTGATCCATTTTGTTCGACAGACTCATCATGAAATATTATTTTAATCTCTGGAATAAGACCTGGAAACTTTTGTTTTAATTCAGTTAGTTTCTTTGCTGTTTCTTGACAATGCTCACAGGTTGGAGAAAAAAAGCAAACTAATTTATTTCCTTTTCCAACATTTTCAAAATATTTATCATATTTGGTTACATAACCTTCTAATTCTTCTCCAGTTACTTTACCTCCTGATGGTAACAGAACAAACATCAATAAAGAGACCAGTAAACCAACATGAAAAATTGGATTAATATTTTGCTTTTCTATTAAACCTGATTTAAAATTTGTGAGCGGTAAAATTAACAATCCAATAGTGATTAGATTTTTTATTATAGAAACTTCATGGGACATTGGTATTAATTCTCCCATACAACCACAGTTACCACTTTTTCCATTAACTAATTCGTATATAAGATGAATAGTAAAAGCCACAAGCAAACCTATTGTAACTGGAAATACAATTTTTTTTAAATAGAATGGCATTAACAAAAGAATTGCTATACTAAATTCCAATCCAATTAATAATCTTGAAACAACCTGAGCAAATACCCCAGTAATCCCCATAGGTCCTAAAAACTTAGTTTCAAAACTACCAATTGCAGCAATTGGGACGTCATATAACTTTGCAATTGCAGACAAAAGAAATAATGCCGAAACCAATATTCTTATTACCCAAACGATACTCTTGTTTTTATCTGAACTCATTTCTTAAAAGTTAAATTAATTTATCGATGCAAATTTAGTGAAGGATTATAAAAGAAAAATCATTTTAACAATGCCTTAACATTTTTGTTCACTCATTAAAATCAATGCAAAAATAGCGTAATTTATCATATCAAAGTAATTTGCATCTATCCCTTCAGATATAATTGTTTTGCCTTTGTTGTCTTCGATTTGTTTTACTCTTAGAATTTTCATTAAAATTAAATCCGTAAGTGATGAAATCCTCATATCTCTCCAAGCTTCTCCGTAGTCGTGATTTTTCTTTTCCATCAAACTTTGAGCTTCACGAGCATATTTTGCATACAATTCTGTAGTTTCATCTGTTGATAATTCCATTCTATTGTCATTCTTCAATTCTAATTGAATCAAAGCCATTACACAATAATTAATAATCCCTATAAATTCAGATTCTATGTCCTCTCCTACTTTATTAATTCCTGTTTCTTGAATGGTTCTAATCCTATTGGCTTTTATAAAAATTTGATCTGTCAAAGAACTCACTCTTAAAATACGCCAAGCTGTTCCGTAATCCTTAGTTTTCTTAGCAAAAATGTCTTTACAATTAAAAATAATCGATTGGTATTGTTCTACTGTATTATGCATACTATATTTGTTCAAAATTTTGAGGCGTGAAAGATACGATTTTAAGCGAAAATACAACAATAAATTGTGGAGGTAATTTAATTTCTTTGCAAGAACCTATCGTGATGGGTATTGTAAATGTAACTCCAGACTCTTTTTATGACGGAGGTAAAACGTTTGATATCAGCGACATTATATCGCAAGCAAAAAAACATATCGAAGAAGGTGCTAAAATTTTAGATATCGGAGGTTATTCATCAAAACCTGGAGCTGAAAAAGTAAGTGAAAGTGAAGAACTACTAAGAGTTATCCCTGCTATTAAAGCGATATTAAATGAATTTCCTGATTCCATCATTTCTATTGACACCTTTAGAAGTTCTGTGGCTCAAAATGCTATAGAAGCAGGGGCGCAAATTATCAATGACATTTCTGCGGGGAATTTAGACTCTAAAATGTTTGATTTAGTAGTTCAAAATCAAGTTCCATACATAATAATGCACATGCAAAACACACCTCAAAATATGCAAGACGCACCAAAATATGAAAATGTTGTAATGGAAGTCACTTCCTTTTTCTCTGAGAAAATTAATCTACTTGTCTCAAAAGGTTCAAAAGATATCATTTTGGATGTAGGCTTTGGTTTTGGAAAAACTGTAGAACACAACTTCACCCTACTTCGAGAATTACAACATTTTAGATTATTTGGCTTTCCAATACTTGCAGGAATCTCTAGAAAATCAATGCTTTACAAGCCTCTTAGCATTACTCCACAAGATGCTCTAAATGCCACAACTGCAGCAAATATGATTGCATTACAAAATGGTGCTAAAATCCTTAGAGTTCATGACGTAAAAGAAGCGGTTGAAGCGATTGAGATTTATAAATTGTTGAAGGTTGAAAGTTAAAAGTTTGGAGTTTTTTATATTAAAAAGAATCCCTAATAACTAAACGCTAACAGCTAATCACTAAAAACTAACCCCTATTCACTAACAACTTGAACCTACCTTTTTTTTCTTGCTTTTGAGTTTTGAATTTTGTCTCCTCTACTTTGTGGTTTTTTGTATTTGGCTTCTAGTTTTTTCCTGTAAGAACCACCTTCGTTGATTTTTTTATTTTTGTCTTTCTTTTCATGAAAACCAGCGCTCGATGCTTCTCTCTTAATGTTTTTTGGACCTAAGTTCAATTCTTTTTTCTTGGGTTGCTCTTCGGGAGTCAATTCAGTAGAAACAACTACCTCTTTTGGAAAAGGAATTTCTGGAATAGTAATATTCATCAACTTTTCGATAGCAATTTTATAATCATTTTCTTTTTCTGTAGAAAACAAAATAGCATTTCCCAATTCCTCAGCCCTTCCTGTTCGCCCAATTCTGTGCATGTAATTTTCTGGAAAATCAGGTGTGTCAAAATTGATTACGTGTGAGATCTTATCCAAGTCCATACCTCTCGCCATCACGTCAGTTGCAATCATGATTCTGTTTTTGCCTTGATCAAACTGTTCTATAGAACGAATTCTATAATTTTGAGATTTATTGGAATGAATAATACAAATTTCAGAACTGAATTGTGATTCTAATTTTTCAAATAGTCTATCAGCACTTTTTTTACTTTCTACAAAAACCAAAACTTTCTTCATCAAAGTCTTGTCTTTTAAAAGGTGTGCTAATAAATTAACTTTGGTGTAATAGTTTGGAACACTATAACATTGCTGTGAAATATTTTCAAGAGGTGTACCACTTACGGCTATAGAAACTTTAGTGGGAACAACAAAGAAATCTTCAATTAAGGCATTGATTTCTTCAGTCATTGTAGCCGAAAACATTATATTCTGTCTCTTTTCAGGGATGAGTTCAAAAATATTTGAAAGTTGAAACCTAAATCCTAAATCCAACATAACATCAACCTCGTCAATAATCAATTTTTTGATAGTTTTGAGTTGTAGAATTTTTGAAAGTGCCAAATCATATAGCCTTCCTGGGGTAGCGACCAAAATATCACATCCTTGAGCAACATATTGCATTTGTGTGTTAATATTTGCACCTCCGTAAACACCCAAAACTCTTACGTTCATGTATTTCGCAAAATCTTTGATATTATCTACTACCTGAAGTACTAGTTCTCTAGTTGGAACAAGCACCAATATTCTTGGGCTTACTTGATTTGAAAATTTCAAATCTTGTAATACTGGCAGCATGTATGCTAATGTCTTTCCGGTTCCTGTTTGAGCAATTCCTACCATATCTTTACCAGATAAAATAACAGGAAAAGACTCAAATTGTATTGGAGTTGGAGCAACAAACTTTAAATCATCAATTGCATATTGCAAATGCTTGGAAATATTTAATTCAGCAAATGAATTCATGTATCAATAAAAATTATAATCCACAAAGGTATGACAATTAGTTGATGAAACAATTTCCCATTTTTTCTATGTTAGAATGACTCAAAACTTTTGGTTATTTAAACAAAGAAAATAAACTGCTGAATTATATGATAAATTAATTGACTTTTAATTTGCTTATAAAGGTAAAAAATAGATAATTCTTAAAAATAAATTTAAGTTAAAGTGATGCAGATATATTCTTAAACCAACTCATCCAATTTACTTTGCCCCATCCTTTACCAAAACGAAGAATAATCATTTTTTTGGAAGGATTGATATACATTAACTGTCCAAGATGTCCTTGAGCAGCGTAGTTAAGGATTTGGGATCCATACGTTGTTCTTTCCATCATCCACCATTGATTTTGATAAAAAGTATACTGCTCTCCTACATCTAATTGAGTTGATTTTTTTACCCATTCTATTGGTACAACTTGATTCCCTTCAAAATTGCCCATATTGAGGTATAACTTTCCAAATTTTGCAAAATCTTCTGCCACACCATTAATACAACAAAATGCTTTTTCTCTTCCTTTTTTTCTATCCATAGACCAAGATGCATCAAAAGAAGTACCTATTTTAGACCAAATTTTCTCTTGACAATAAGAACTTATATTCTGACCTGTAGCTTCTTCTAGAATAACGCCCAATAATTCTGTTGCAATGCTGATATACTCAAATTTTTCTCCAGGAGGACTTTTGATTTTTAGATTACTAATATGTCTATCTAGATTTCTACCATAATAACCAGCAGCAACATTACCAAATGGATTGTAATAATTTTCATTATAGTCAATTCCTGTTTTCATGTCCAATAAATGCTGAATGGTAATCTTTTCAAATCCATCGTTTTTGAAATTTTGGATATAATTGGTAATGGGTTCTTCAAGACTTTTTATTTTTCCCTCTTCTAAAGCAATACCAATCAATGCAGAAACAACTGATTTTGACATTGAAAATGAAGTTACCCAATCTGTAGTTTCCCATTTGGGATCAAAATATTGGTACTTAATAGTATCATTTTGAATGACCATAAATGCCACTGTTTTATTGTCCTTATGGTATTTATTAAGTTCCATTTCATCATTATACATTAGAGATGTAGCTTCCGAAAACATAAAACTATCTTCTATATTTTCAGTAAAATGAAATGGTGAATCACTTGCTTTTACAGTTCTTTCTTGAAACTTCTTGTAATCTCTAATGTTGGCAAAATTGTAAACAAAGTAACGACCTACATGGCAACTGTAAAACCCAATTGCAATTAAGGCTAAAGCGAAAATTTTGGACTTTAAAATCATTCTATTAAAAATAACTCAAATGAAAAATGGTACTGAGATTAACTCAATACCATTTCAATATTTCCAATAGATTTTGAATTTCTTACACTTAAAGATTTTGAAAAATTCAAAAGACTTTGAATCGTAATGTTTTTGGGTTGCGGACGTTCGCTTTCAAAAACAGAATAAATGATTTCTTTTTCGTTTTGGGTAAATTCAGTAAGTTGTTTTAGAGTAACTAATTTCTTCATACGCAATAGTTTTGTTATAAATTACATTACTAAAACGCACAAAAAAAATGGTTATTGTATAAACAAGATAATTTTGTTATTGACTAACTTGATGTAAGCGACAATTCTTTTTCTTCAATCATTTTTCTGAGATTGATAAGCGCATATCTCATTCTACCAAGTGAAGTGTTAATACTTACGTTGGTGGCTTCAGAAATGTCTTTAAAACTCATTCCTACATAGTGACGCATTTTTACGACTTCTTTTTGATCTTCGGGAAGTAATTCGACTAAATCTCTTACATCATTCAAAATTTGACTGTAAATAATTTCATCTTCGATATTTTGATCTTCGATTTTCAAAATATTGAAAATATCAAAATCATCATCTTCATTGCCATTTCCCCTTCCTGCAATAGGCATTTTCTTTTCTTTACGGAAATGATCAATAATCAGATTATGAGCAATTCGCATTACCCAAGGGAGGAATTTACCTTCTTCATTGTATTTTCCATTTTTAAGGGTGCGTACTACTTTAACGAATGTATCTTGAAAAATATCATTGGCCAAATCTTCATCTTTAACCATTTTCATTATATATCCAAAAACTTTGGATTGATTTCTTCTAAGAAGTTTTTCAAATGCGCTTTCTTGACCATTGATATACAACGAAACCAAAGTCTGATCATCTACTTTTTCTGCAAACATAATCCTAAATATTAGGTTAATTATTAACTATAATTTAAAGTAGATGTCTATTCTATACGCTTTGGGTTTTTATGATTTGTAAATAATAAACTCACGACACATGTAAGAGTTGCCTGAATTATAATATTTTCCAAATTTAAGGTTATTAATCTCTAAATTCCAAATAAAAAGTGATTAATTCTTACTTTTTAAGGATAAAAAGGTATTTTTTAAAAGTCAATAAGATGAATATCAAAAATAAGAACACTTCCTCCAGGGATATCGTTGTAATCTTTCAAACCATAACCCAGATGTGCAGGAATAAACAATTTACCTTTGGAACCTTTGGTAAACTTCGGAATGCCTTCTGTCCAACCTCTAATAACACTTTGTAAATTAAAAGAAATGCCACTTGCATCACTTTCATCAAACACTTCTCCGCTTAAAAAAAAGCCTTTGTAAGCAACTGTTACATTATCTGTTTCTGTAGGATTTCCTCCTGTAGTAGTGCTATCCACTACATAATACAATCCAGATGAAGTTTTAGTTGCATTAATTCCATTATCTGAAAGATATTGTACAATTTCCGCGTCATTTTCTTCTGCGGTTTTCTTTGTTTTACGCTTGCCACAACTTTCCATACTTATAAAAAGTATGCTCAAAATACTCAACAATAATATGTGTTTCATTTTTCTAAAATTAATGATACAAATCTACTAACATCTTTGAAAAAAGTGCGCTCTTGGTAGAAACTAATAATTAAACTTCCTCCTTTTTCTATAGTTTCAAGTCCATTTTTTCTATACCATTCTATTTTCTGAGGGATTTTGTCTAAATATTTTTCATTGTTTGTCATTCCCAAATGTTCCCAAACAAATATTTTTTGAGTTATGATGTTAGTAACAGTAAAATCTGGGTAAAGCGTTTTTTCTTTCCCTTCAAAAGGAAGTTCATAACCTACAATTAAATTTTCTTGCTCCAACAAAAACTCATAAATTTCTAATTCCTGTTTTGAAACCAACCCTTCTCCATTCACTGCTATGTGATGTTTGATATTCTTAAAATTTTGATTGGGACTCATTATAAAATCAGCCTTTACAATGATTTCTGATGAAGGTTTGAACATTAAATCATATAAATTTTAAGAATCAATCTTTTAACTTCTCTTTCTCAACCTTGGCCAATTCTTTCTTTCGTTTACGTTTTTCCTCATACAAATCAAAAGGAGTAACAATCAATCTAATACCTCTGTCGGAACTGAAATAGTTTTTGGTCCAATTAAAAAATGTCACCAATTTGTTTCTAAATCCAACCAAAGACATTAAATGCACTGCCATCCATACAAACCAAGCAGGTGAACCGCCAAATTTCATTTTCCCTAATTCTACTACGGCTTTGTTTTTTCCTACGGTTGCCATAGCGCCTTTGTCTTTATACACAAAAGGCTTCATAGGTTGCCCGCTCATTTCATTGAGGATATTTTTGGCCAATTGCTCACCTTGTTGCATAGCCGCTGGTGCTACCATAGGATGTCCTCTTGGAAAATCCTCTGATACCATACATGCTACATCACCCACAGCAAAAATATTTTCATAGCCTTTCACTCTATTGAATGCATCTACTTCAATTCTTCCTCCTTTATTTACTGCCTCTGCTCCCAAACCTTGAACAGGATTACCGATAACTCCTGCTGTCCAAATTAAAGTTCGAGCAATTAAATCTTGTCCAGTATTCGTTTGTACATAATCACCAAAAAAATCTAAAACTCTTGTATTTAGCACTACCGTTACACCTAATTGTTCTAAATATTTTTTGGCTTTTAAACTACTTTTCTCGCTCAACATAGGTAATACTCTATCACCAGACTGGACGATATAAACATTCATCTGGGATAAATCCAGTTCTGGATAATCTTTTGGAAATACTTTTTGTTTGAGTTCTCCTAATGCTCCTGCCAATTCTACTCCAGTTGGTCCAGCACCCGCAATCACGATATTCATCATTCCTTGACGCTTGCGTTCATTAGAATTTCGAAGTGTTTTCTCAAAGTTTTGCAAAATCATGCTTCTCAAATCCAACGCTTCCAAAACACTTTTCATAGGCATCGAACTGATTGTCAAGCCTTCATTGTTTAGGAAGTTTGTTTTGGCACCAGTAGCGATAGCCAAATAATCATACTGCATTTCGTCATTACCAAGAATGATTCTATTGTTTTCGTGGTCTACTTGATCTACCTCACCCAATCTGAAAAAGATATTTTTACTTCTCGAAAATATCTTTCTAATGGGATATGCAATAGACTCTGCTTCCAAAACCGAAGTAGCTACTTGGTACATCAATGGTTGAAAAGTATGATAATTATTTTTATCAATTATCACCACTTGAATAGGTTTATTTTTGAGTTTCTTAGCTAATTGTATGCCGCCAAAACCTCCTCCAATGATAACTAATCTTTTCTTATACGGATTGGGAATGTCTATTATCATAGTTGATTATTTTTCAAGTAATTAAACTTATATCAGTACGAAAATAAACAAAAATTAATGAAGTATCAACTTTTTTAAAGTTTGGTTGCTTTAAAGAAAATTTTGATTAATGTATTACGAAGTTAAGATTTCTTCTTATAAAACTTTTTCTTTCCTTTGAAGGCTGTCTTTCTGTTTTTTACTTTCCATTCTGGACTTTTTCCTAATCCTAAAGATTCTGGAACGTTATCTTTATCTAAAGAACGTTCAATCAAAGTTTCAATTTGACTGAATTTTTGCATATCGTCTGGGTTTACAAAAGTTATGGCTTCTCCTTTTGTAGCAGCTCTTGCAGTTCTTCCGATTCTATGTACATAGTCTTCAGGATTTCCAGGCACATCAAAGTTTACAACCAAATTGATGTCTTTCACATCTATTCCTCTACTTAAAACATCAGTTGCCACAACAATTCTGATTGTTTTATTGGCAAAATCTAATAGTTTTGACTCTCTTTCAGCTTGCTCATAACTTGAAGAGATTCCCTCAGATTTATAACCTTTTTTATTCAATTCTTTAACAATTACATCTACTTTTTTAATGGTTGATGAAAATATCAAAATACTGTTGTAATGCTCTCTTGCTTCAATCAAACTAATCAACAATGGCACTTTTTGCTCTTCGAAAGTTAAAAAAACTTGTTGTTTGATACTTTCGGAAGGCTTAGAAATTGATAAACTTACTTCTTCAGGGTTTTTCAATAATTTTCTTGCAAAATCTCTAATTTTAGGAGGCATTGTAGCGCTAAACATCAAACTCTGTCTTTCTTTGGGTAAAAAACTTAAAATCCTCAGTATATCATCAGAAAACCCCATATCAAGCATTCTATCTGCCTCATCTAAAATTAAATGTTGTATACTTGAAGGGTCAAAAACTTTTGTAATCAAATAAGATAAAAGTTTTCCTGGTGTAGCAATTACGATATCAGTTCCATTTTCGAATGCTTGTTTGTGCTCTCTTAAGTCACCGCTTTTTCCACCACCATACAAACAAAAAGAAGTCGCACCCGTAAAATAAGAAAGACCTTGAATTTGAGTATCAATTTGTGTCGCTAACTCTCTTGTAGGTACAATAATCAAAGTAGATGTTTTTCCAGAGTTTAAAGTAGCTATTTTCTGTAAAATAGGCAAAATAAATGCTCCTGTTTTTCCTGTACCAGTTTGTGCACAGGCAATTAAATCTTTGTTATTGAGAATATGAGGTATCGCTTTTTCTTGGATCGGTGTTGCTTTAGAAAAATTCATATAGTCTAAAGCCTGAAGAATATCTTCATTGAGACCGAGTTCTTTAAATGTCATGTTTTGAATATTAATTAACCTACTTTTTACTTTTTTGCATCTTGCATAGGATTAGATTGCTTGTAGGATTTTTTATACAATTCAAATCTTGTGGGTTGTTGGCTTCTAGGCCAACTATTATTATAAGTATCTGTATCAGCAGTTTCCAAATAAGGATCCAACTGTACAGATTTTACTTTTTTATCAAACATAAATATTTTAGAAACATTATAGTTATCAGTTTTCCAAATTTCTGCGGGTATTCTCTGTAATTCTGAAGTTCCATCTTCAAATTCAAAAAGAAGAATAACAGGCATTACAAGCCCTCCAATGTTTTCAAAAGATAGTTCATAGAAATTCTTATTTTGACTCAACAATTTCTTCTCTTGATCCGTAAGTGAATTAATAAACTTCTGATACTTTTTTTTGTCTTTCTCAGTTACTTCATATTTGTCGTAGGTATTATAAAAGTCAATTAAAGAAGGATCTCTTTCAATATAACTTTTTGGCTCTTTTTTATTTTGAACATTTGTTACATCATTGTTTTTTATAATTTCTTCTTCTTTCTTTTGTATAGGATTCTCTATTTCAGGATTCATAGTACTTAAAGTAAAATATTTCATATATGTAATTGAAATATCTACATTTTCATTAGTAAAAAACCATCCTCTCCAAAACCAATCTAAATCAACTGCACTAGCATCCTCCATAGTTCTGAAAAAGTCTGCAGGAGTTGGGTGTTTAAACATCCATCTATTCGCATACATTTTAAAAGCATAATCAAACAGTTCCCTTCCCATTACAGTTTCTCTTAAAATATTCAATGCTGTTGCAGGCTTTCCGTATGCATTGGGACCAAACTGCCAAATAGATTCGCTATTGGTCATGATAGGAGAAATAAAATTTTTATCTCCGCACATATAATCTACTATTTGATGTGCTGGTCCTCTTCTGCTTGGATAATCTTTGTCCCATTCTTTCTCTGTAAGAAATTGTAAAAACGTATTCAATCCTTCATCCATCCAAGTCCATTGGCGTTCATCAGAATTGACAATCATTGGAAAATAATTGTGTCCCACTTCATGAATTATTACACCAATCATTCCGTACTTTGTTCTTTCAGAATAGGTGCCATCTGATTCTGGCCTTCCTCCATTAAAACAAATCATAGGATACTCCATTCCAATTTGTTTGGAATGAACACTTATTGCAACTGGATAAGGATAATCAAATGTATGTTTAGAATACGTTCTTAAAGTCTGAGCAACAGCCTTTGTACTGTATTGTTCCCAAAGTGGATTTCCTTCTTTAGGATAATAAGACATTGCCAAAGTGTTTTTAGTTTCTTGTTTTACAATCATTGCATCCCATATAAATTTTTTGGAGGATGCCCAACCAAAATCTCTGACATTTTGTGCTTTATAAATCCAAGTTTTTGTTTCTTTTGCCTCTAGTTTTTCATTTTTGATGGCTTCTTTCTCAGTAATGATAAAAACTGGTGTATTTTCTTCATTTTTTGCTTTTTCTAAACGTTCTTTTTGCTCATTTGTAAGAATTTCGTCAACATTTTGAAGTTCTCCTGTAGCCGCTACAACGTGGTTAGAAGGAACAGTAAGATGAACCTCGTAATCTCCAAAAGGCAAAGTAAATTCACCAGAACCTAAAAACTGTTTATTTTGCCAACCTGTTTCATCATTATAAACACACATTCTGGGAAAAAACTGAGCAATTGTGTATAGATAATTTCCTTCTTCCTCAAAAAACTCATATCCTGACCTTCCTCCAATCTCATCTCTATTGTTGATATTATACCACCATTCTATATTAAAAGACATTGAAGCACCCGGAGCAAGCGGTTGAGTCAAATTGATTCTCATCATCGTTTTATTGATATAGTGCGATAAAGGTTCATTTTTATCATTGGTTACGGATGTGATTTTAAAACCTCCATCAAATTTTTCATTTTTATCCATTCTAACTAATGAATTCAAAGAGAAATCATCCATATTTCCAGTTCTAATCTTGTAAGAATCACTGTTATTTGCTCTTACGTTTTGGTCTAATTGAATCCAAAGATATTCTAGAGGATCTGGCGAAGCGTTATGATATGTAATGGTCTCTTTTCCTGAAATTTTTTGATTATCATCATCAAGAGCGATTTCCATTTTATAGTCAGCTTTATTTTGATAATACTTATATCCAGGAGCACCTGCACCTGTTCTGTAAACATTGGGTGTTGCAAGTTCTTGATCTAATTGCTTAAACTTATTATTGTTATAACTTTCCTTTTGGGCTTTAAAGTTAAAACTTACCATTAGGGGTAGTAAGAAGATAACTATTTTATTCATTCCAATTAAAAATTTGATGTGTATCTAATTTTGTAAACACAAAACTTTGTTTCATTTCTTTATAAAAAATATGAGTAACATTTTGCTGTAGACTAAATGTTTCAGTCAAAACAAGATTACTCAATTCCATTTTTTGAATTGTTTGGGGACATTTTATTTCAAAATATATCCAAGCATCATCATTGGTTTCGATTTCATAGCCTACAAAATCGACAAAAACCTTTTCATCATTTATTTTGACATGAAATTTATTTTGAATGTACTGACTCACCAATTTATTATTTATATTTCGAGAGCTTTCTTTATCTAAAACTACTGGCTTTCCAGAAGTAATTTTCAAAGATTTCTCTAAATCATGAGCCGTTATTTTCATTTCGCATTCAAAAGAATTATTGTTATCATTGAAGGTCAATTTGGTAACACTCAAATAAGCTTCGTGCACGGCCTTATTGGATGGCGCAAAACCTAAAATTGTAACTAACATAAATACAAACAATCCTTTTGTATACAATAATTTTGTCAATTGATTTTTTTTTGAGAGTCCAAATATATAATTATTTTAAGACTATACACTATCATTGCATTAAGTTTTAAAGATGCTAAACTTTAGTTTATAAATAAAATTCAAAAAAAACGCTTCATAATTTGTAGATATCAAAAGGAAGATTTACATTTGCACCCCGAAATTATTTAAGACAAAAAAAGATGAGAAAAGAAATACACCCAGAGAACTATAGATTAGTAGTGTTTAAAGATATGTCAAACGACTATTCTTTTATCACAAAAAGTTGTTGCGAGACTACTGATACAGTAGTATGGGAAGATGGAAATGAATACCCAGTTGTAAAATTAGAGATTTCTCACATGTCTCATCCTTTCTTCACAGGTAAACAACAATTAGTGGATACCGCAGGAAGAATTGATAAATTCAACACACGATACAAAAAGAAATAACACTTTATTTCTAACAAAAATATTCAAAACCTTCATTTACAATTGTAAGTGGAGGTTTTTTTGTTTCATAATGATGGTTTGATTTTATACATTTGTATTTCTTTTTTTAATTTTAAAAAATCACCTTATGAATATAGTATTATTTGATGGGATAGGCCATAAAAATTTATTACCTCTTACATTCACAAGACCTGTTGCCCACTTGAGAGTTGGCATATTGACTATTGAAGAAAAGTGGAAATATTATCTCAACCAAAATTGTAATATTCGTACCAAAGATTATTTACAATCTAAGTTTAAAAGTGCAGACGAAGCTCAAGACCTAGGAATTAATGCAACAGTACTTCCCACATTTGATTTGGCAGAAACAATACTAGAGTTAAAAGACAATCAAATTCTCATGAAAAAAGGGCAAGTAATTGCCATTAAACCTATGCCAAAAGCTGATGCCAATTTAGAGAAAGAACTCAAAGGTGCTCTGGTTTTAGAATATGATTTAGATGTGAATTTTATAAACAGGCCTTGGGATATCTTCTTGCAAAATGGATTAGAAATTGAAAAAGATTTCTCAATCTTAACCCAAGGAAAAACTTCTTCAGAATTACACGAAAGCAATACTTTAATTGGTGACGAAGCGCAACTTTTTATAGAAGAAGGTGCTCAAGTTTATGCTTCTACTTTAAACACGCTTGAGGGCCCTATTTATATTGGAAAAGATGCTGAAATAATGGAGGGAAGTATGATTAGAGGTAGTTTTGCTCTTTGCGAACATAGTACAGTAAAAATGGGGGCAAAAATTTATGGCCCAACTACTGTTGGACCACATAGCAAAGTAGGAGGTGAAATCGGAAACTCTGTAATCATTGGATACAGCAATAAAGGACATGATGGCTATTTAGGCAATAGCGTACTTGGTGAATGGTGTAACTTAGGAGCAGATACCAACACTTCAAACTTGAAGAATAATTACAGTGAAGTAAAAGTTTGGTCATATAATGAAAATGAATATGTAGAAAGTGGACAACAGTTTTGTGGTCTGATTATGGGAGACCATTCTAAAAGCAGTATCAACACTATGTTCAATACAGGGACTGTAGTTGGAGTATGCGCCAATGTTTTTGACAGTGGTTTTCCACCGAAACATATTCCTTCGTTTTCTTGGGGTGGGAAAGAAAATCTTGAAGACTTTAGGCTAGACAAAGCATTTGAAGTAGCAGAAAAAGTTATGGCGAGAAGAAAAGTTGCCTTTACTGAAGAAGATAAATACATTCTTTCCTTTATTAAAGAAAATTTTTAGATTAATGATTGAGTCACAAAAAAATGAAATCCTTTCTAAAATTGAAGTTCTTGAATCTGAACTCAAGCAATTAAAAAATTGTTTAAAAAGAGAAACAGTTTCTGTTCCTGATCAATTTTTGTCTTTTTTTGAAAATGCTCAAAAAACTGTAAATGAATATTTTTCAAAACTTAATTTTAATCCTGAGAAAGGAAGTATTGAAATTAATGATGAAAGATATATTTTAGTTAGGGCCTCTTCTTTATCGATTGATTTTTACAAAAACATCAAAGAACTTTACCCTGAAAAATCTACCAAGGAATCATTTGAGTTTGCTAGCGACTTCCTGTTTGACATTGGACACCTAATAGGTAAAGAAGATGCAAAAAAGTTTCATAATTTTATGAAACTTGAAAATCCTATTGAAAAACTATCAGCAGGCCCTGTTCATTTTGCATACTCAGGATGGGCTTTTGTGGAAATTCTAGAAGAAAGTAATCCATCACCAGATGAAAATTTCTTTCTAAAATACAATCATCCTTATTCTTTTGAAGCTAATGCATGGATAAAAAAAGGAGAAAAATCTAAAGAACCTGTATGCACCATGAATGCTGCTTATTCTTCTGGATGGTGTTCTGAAAGTTATGGTATTCCATTAACTGCTGTTGAATTAACTTGCAGAGCCAAAGGTGATGAAAACTGTACATTTGTGATGGCTCATCAAGATAAAATTGAACATTATCTTGAAAAAGAAATGATAAATGAAAAACTAAAATCAAAGCCACAAATTCCTTATTTTTTTTGAAAGAAAAGAGATTGAAGAAAAATTAAAACAACAAGAATTCCTTTTAAAATCTTCTCAAAGTCTATCAAAAATTGGGAGTTGGGAATTTGATGTTAAAACACAAGACTTAATATGGTCTGATGAATTATTTAACATTTTCGAAATTGACAAAAACACATCTAGCGAAAGATTATACGAGTCATATATTTCTAGGATTTTGAAACAAGATTTATCTGAATTAGAAAGATGTACTCAAATTGTTCTAAACGGAGAGAAGTACACTATACAACATGGAATAGAAACACCTGATGGAAATAAAAAATGGATTTTTGGCACTGGTATTCCAGTTAAAAACAAAAAAGGAAAGGTGGTCAAAATTATGGGTTATGCCCAAGACATTACCAATAGTATCACAACCAAAATAGAATTGAACAAATTCTTCAAACTTTCAATGGACATGCTATGTGTAGCCAATTTTGATGGTGAATTTGTAAAAGTTAGTAAAGGTTGGGAAAAATCCTTGGGATTTTCAAGAAATGAACTGATTGGTAAAAAATTCATCGATTATATTCACAAAGATGATATAAATAAAACAATTGAAGCTTTTGAAAATTCTATATCTGGTGAGTATATAACTGACTTTGAAAATAGATATATTACAGCAGATGGTAATTACAGAATCTTAAATTGGAATTCCGCTTCAGACAAAGATACTGGATTAATTTACTGCATTGTGAAAGACGTGACTTTAGAAAGAGCTGCTGAAATTGAACTTAAAAACACACTTCATGAAAAGGAAATCCTACTAAAAGAAGTGCATCATAGAGTTAAAAACAATATGCAAATTATTTCAAGTTTGCTCAATCTTCAAAGTTCATTTATAAACGATAAGTCTATATTATACCTTTTCAGAGAAAGTCAGAATAGGATAAAATCTATCGGAGGAATTCACGAATTACTATACCAATCAACCAATTTTGGAGATGTAAAATTTGAAGATTATTTAAAAAAAACTAATTCCTGACTTAATTTACTCCTATTTTGGTAATGACAGTAAAATCAATATTGAAATAGATGCAGATGTTATTTTTAACATTGACACAAGTATTCCTCTAGGCTTAATTGTAAATGAAATTATTTCTAATTCTTTAAAACATGGTTTAAATAACAACGAAAAAGACCTTATCTATCTTAAAATAAACAAAAATGATTTCGGTAATTATGAATTGGTTATAGGAGACAATGGAAAAGGATATACAAAACCTGAAAATATTGAAAATTTAAAATCACTTGGTCTGATGTTGATTGAAGAATTAACTCATCAATTAAATGGTCAATTGATAAAAACGAACGTTAAAAAGAGGTGCAGAGTACAAAATTATATTTAATGAAATATAGCTTTTTAAAACATAATTTGAAACAAATTACTTTATTTTGTAAAATATGGAATCAAAGCAAAAGAAGGCTATCGAGATTAAAACCAACCTTCACCCAAGAAACAAGCATAAGTATAATTATGATTTTGAAGCACTAGTAAATGCCAATCCAAGTTTGTCAAAATTTGTGCATATTAATCAATATGGAAAAGAAACCATTGATTTTTTTGATACAGAAGCTGTTAAATCACTGAACAAATCATTGTTGATGTATTTTTACGGGGTTTCCAATTGGGATGTCCCGAAAGGATATTTGTGTCCTCCTATTCCTGGGAGAGCAGACTACATTCATCACGTTGCTGATTTACTAGCAAGTTGTAATAGAGGAATCGTTCCAACAACCAATAAAATCAAGGTTTTAGACATCGGAGTTGGAGCCAATTGCGTATATCCAATTATTGGAAATCACGAATACGGGTGGTCTTTTATTGGCTCAGAAATTGATGCTATTTCAATGGCTTCTGCTAAACAAAACGCCAAATTCTATAAACCTAAATTAAACTTTATTGAGTTTATTTTGCAAACCAAATCAAAAGATGTTTTTCATGGTATATTAAAAAGAGATGCTTGTATTGATTTGACTATTTGTAATCCCCCATTTCATGCATCTGCAGAAGAAGCTAATAAAGGGACACAACGCAAAATAAAAAACCTAAAAGGAAAACAAGCAGTAAATGAAGAAGTTAATTTTGCTGGGCAAAGTAACGAATTATGGTGCAAAGGAGGTGAAGCTAGGTTTGTAAAAGACATGATATATGAAAGTAGAAATTTCGGAGCTAATTGTATTTGGTTTACTACTTTAATATCCAAAGAATCTAACCTAAAACAAGTCTATAAAATACTTCAAGATGTGAAAGCTTTTAGAGTGGAAACTATTGATATGCAACATGGACAAAAATCTACTAGAATTGTAGCGTGGACTTTTCAAGATGAAAAACAAATGCAAGAAAGGATTCAAAAAAAGTGGAGATTGACTTAAATGTGAATGGGGTTTGAGGATTCAAAATGTTGAGAGTTAAATATTGATATTTTTATCAACTAAGGACTCAACTGTATAATTACAAATGTTTTTAGGATAAGTGTTATTGTGAAAAACGAAATAAATTTAAAAGACTTTTAGTATTTGATCTAGTATAAAACAAAATTGTTTCATATATAAACGAAAATCCTTACTTTCGCAGTTCAAATTAATTTGATGGAAAATAATTATGTTGTAATAATGGCTGGGGGAATAGGAAGTAGATTCTGGCCTATGAGCACCTCTACCAACCCAAAACAGTTTCATGATGTACTTGGAATAGGTAGGTCATTACTTCAACTTACTGTAGATAGATATGCTACTATTTGCAATGAGGAAAATATTTTTATTGTTACCAATGAAAAGTACAAGTCTTTAGTTAAAGAACAACTTCCTAATTTTAAAGATGATCAAATTTTATTAGAACCCAGTCGCAAAAACACAGGACCTTGCATAGCATATGCATGTTATAAAATTCATTCTAAAAATGAAAATGCCAATATTATTGTAGCGCCTAGCGACCACCTAATATTAAGAGAAATAGAATTTCAAAAAACCATCAAAACTGCTTTAGAAAATGTTTCTCAAAAAGATTGCTTGATGACCATTGGGATTATGCCTACAAGACCAGATACAGGCTATGGATACATTCAATTTGTTCAAGGAGAAACTAATATTAGAAAAGTAAAAACATTTACTGAAAAACCCTCTTTAGATATTGCCCAAAGATTCTTAGAAAGTGGCGATTTTTATTGGAATTCTGGCATGTTTATTTGGAATGTAAAATCTATAATTAAAGCCTTTGAAAATCTTTTGCCAGAAATAGGAAAGTTATTTTTAGATATTAAAGAAGACTATTATACAGATAATGAAGTAGCTTCTATCAATAGAATTTACCCAATGTGTAAGAATATTTCTATTGATTATGGAATTATGGAAAAGGCAGATAACGTGCACGTGATTTTAGCAGACTTGGGATGGAGCGATTTAGGAACGTGGGGATCTTTATACACTCATATCGAAAAAGACGAAGCAAAAAATGCTGTAGTTGGCAAAAACGTTTTGACCTATGATGCCAATGATAATATGATTTTAGTTCCTGATGAAAAGTTAGTGGTTGTTCAAGGATTGAATGATTTTATAATAGTTGAAAGTAATAATACTTTGCTTATTTGTAAAAAAAGAGACGAACAAAAAATCAAACAGTTTGTAACAGACATTAAGTCTAAAAAAGGAGATAAATTTGTTTAATAAGAGTTTCTTTTTTGTTTTTTAATCTAACAATTTAAACAATACTAAATTTAGTTTGTTAACAAACAGAGCGCATAAATACAATCATATTGTTTTTTTATGTACTTTTGAACCATATAACTACAATGAGTCAGTTAAAAAATTCGATAAAAGAATCCCTTTTTTACGGGAAAATTTTACTCTTTGGTGAGTATGGAGTTATAGAGGATTCTATGGCTTTATCCATACCCTTTGAACATTTCAATGGTCAGTTTATTTTTCATAGTGAAGACAAGCAATTTGCTGAAACAAGTAACAATCATCTTAAAGAATATCAAAATTATTTATTAGAAAGACATTCCAAAGGTGATTTACCATTAGAAATAAACCTTGAAAAATTCAAACAAGATATTGATAACGGAATGTTATTTGACTCAAGTATTCCTCAAGGATATGGAGTAGGAAGTTCTGGCGCTTTAGTTGCGGCTATTTATGACAAATATGCCAAAAATAAAATTAAAAGTCAAAATATTGAAAATGGGAAGATTCTAGAATTAAAAAAGATTTTTGGGGATTTAGAATCTTATTTCCACGGCACTAGTTCTGGATTAGACCCTTTGATATGTTATTTAAGATTGCCCATTCTAATTAAATCTAAATCAGAACTAGAATCTGTAGGTATTCCTGAACAAGGATCAGCCAAAGGAGGTATATTCTTACTTAATACTGGTCAAATTGGTAAAACGCAACCATTAGTTGAACACTTCCTTGAAAGATGTAAAGAAGAAGGCTTTAGAAACATGATTAAAACCCAATTCAAAAAATATAATGATGCTAGCATATCTGCTTTTCTATCAAAGGATGGAAAATCTTTGTTCAGCAATGTGAAAAGTCTATCTGGCATCTTATTGGAACATTTTAAACCTATGATTCCTCAACTATATCAAGATTTGTGGAAAGAAGGTATTAACTCCAATGCATATTACCTAAAGTTATGTGGTTCTGGAGGCGGAGGTTTTATATTAGGGTTTGCTGAAGATTTAGAAAAAGCTCAAAACAAACTAAAGGATTATCAATTGGATATAATATATAGGTTTTAAAATGTTTTGTCTTCTAAAAAACATAAACCTTTATTTTTCAATATTTTTCTTTTCAATTAATTTAAATTACCCTCAAATTTTTCATGATTCAAGAAATCAATAAAAGACAACGTTTCATAATCAAGTTTTTATCTCTTCTTTCAATTGTAAGATGGTATAATGTATTGATTGTTGCACTTGCATTATTTTTTGCCTCCATATTTTTATTAAATCCTACTTCGGAATTCAAAGCTATTATTTTTGATTTCAAACTATATGCTAACATTATTGCCATATCATTATTAATAATGGCAGGATTCATTATAAATGCTTTTTATGATTTTGAAAAAGATATTATCAACAGACCTGAAGAAACTATTTTCGGTAGAATCATCAGTAAATCATTTTGTTTAAATACATATGTTGTTTTTATTTTTATTGCACTGATAATTTCAGCTTTTTTAGATTGGAAAATATTGTTATTTAATTTCTTTTTCTCATTTGGACTATGGTTTTATTCTCATAAATTAAGAAAAAAGGCGTTTGCAGGAGAAATAAACGCATCACTGCTAACTATAGCACCATTTTTTAGCATTAGTATTTTCTACTCTGAATATAACTTAGTGACATTGTTGTTTGTGGGTTATATATTTATAATGAGTTTAACAAGGGAAATAATCAAAAAAATGATTCATCTCAAAGGAGATTTAGTTGTAGGTGAAAAGTCGTTTCCAATTCTATTAGGAATAAGAAAAACAAAGTACATTATTCTTATTCTAATGCTTATTGCACTTGGCTGCATATCATTTTTATTCAATGATATTTTATACTTACCCATTGTTGGTTATTTTTCCATTGCAGCAATTTTTATCTTTATTAGCATTTATTTTTTAAGAAAAAGTAAAAGTTCAAAAGATTACGAAATCATCAATACAATCTATAAACTATTGTTGATTTTTGCTATTTTATCTATACCCTTAGCCAAGTATTGGTGGTAATTCAGATTAGAATTTTTCCATGGGTTTAAAGGTCTTTTTTTCTTCCCCCTCATCTTCTGGATCAGCGTTTTTACCTTTTTTACCGATTAAATATTTTAACATGATTTCATGAGTTCCACCAGTCCCTGATGCCGGCCCCTGTCTACCCATATCATAAGAGTAATTTACTTGAAACTTTTCTTTAGCAAGCATTCCTATGTTAAACAATAAACCTACTTGTTGTCTATACCCTACTCCAAGATATAAGTTTTTATTGAACATCAAATTAGCAAAAACATCAAATTGAGATGTCGCTTTAGATTGTCTATAAAAGATAGTAGGTAGTAGCTTAATCTCGTTGCTTATTTCATATTCATAAGTAGCGTATACATTCAAGTGAGATTGCAAATTATAAGAAGTTTCAATATTAGTATTGGTAATTTGAGAACTAGGTTGTAAAATCTGAGGTAAACTAACACCCAATTTTACATCTTTGAAATTAATAATTGTTCCAAAAGTTGCATCAAACATAGTTCCCGAAATATTACCACCAGCAATGATCTCATCAGAATAATCGTCTGCCAAAACATCATTAAAACTTAGAGAATTCTGAATAATTCCAAGTCCTAGTCCAAATGAAAGTCTAAAATCAGCAGCTAATTTAAGATGATATGCGTAATTTAATTTCGCATCGATGTTTTTCATAAATGCAATTTCATCGTATACTAAAACACCACCAAGTCCCATTTTTTTGTTTAGTGCTGTATGCCCTGATACAAATGCTGTGCTGGGTGCTCCTAAGTAACTTGTCCATTGTGTTCTATAACTTACAGCAAAATCTGTTATGCTTTTATATCCAGATTCTGCAGGATTTACAAGAATAGGGTTATAGGTATAAAGTGAACTCAACTGAGTTTGTTGAGCATTGGATATTTCAAATGTAAAAATTGCTATTAAAAGCATTAAATACTTATATTTAGTTGTAATATTTTGCATCTTACTTATAAATTATCTCATTAATAAAATTGAACCCTTAACATCCTCTTTTCCAGCACAAAGTATCTGAAAGAAATAAGTACCATCTGGAAGTGGTTCACTTTCTGCATTGGTTCCATCCCAATTGTTGGAATATGAATTACTTTGCCAAACCAACTTAGCCCATCTATCATAAATCATAACTTCGCATCCATTAATTAGTGAAGGTTTACTCATTGTCCAAAAATCATTTTTACCATCTCCATTTGGGGATAAGTAGTTATTGATAATTAGTTCAGTTTCTTGATTAACCGTTACAATAATCTGAGCTGAGGTTTCACATCCTTCATTACTCAATGCAGTTATTGTGTATGTGGTAGAAGCAGTTGGAGCCACCCAAGGGTTTTCGGTTGTATTGTCAGAAATATAAAAAGAAGGCGTCCAAGATAAAGAGTCATAATTTGAAACACTCACATTTAACTGAACAGAGTCACCTTCATCAATAGAAAAATTAGACACATTTGAAATAATAGGTGTTGGAAAAACAGTTATATCGAATGAACAACTTGAGTTGTTTCCAACTAAATCTGTTGCTGTAAATTCAATCGATGTAGTTCCAACAGGAAATGAATCTCCAGAAACTAGACCTGAATTATCCGTTTGAGCAACTGTTACAATACCGCAATTGTCGTTTCCAAATGGAGTGTTAAAAGTAAAAATAGGATTACATGATGATTGGTTTCCTGGACAAATAATAGTTGGAGCCTCTGTATCATCAGGTTGGGTTTGAACAACACAAGTTGCTATGTTTCCTGATGCATCTGATACAGAAATTGTCACATCTACTATTCCAGAAACTAATGTTCCAGGAATTGGAGATTGAGAAAATGTAGGACTTACATCACAGAAATCAGAAAAAGAAGTAATAGATTCCAAATCAGGAATTTGATATTGGCAGTTACCATCAATTGTTACACTCTGTATTCCAGGACAAGTAATAATTGGAGCAGTTGTGTCTGCCAAAGTAATTGTAAAAGAACAACTAGTATTATTACCATTGTCATCTTCCACAAATATACTAATACTTTGTTGAGTTCCAATTCCAGAAATGACAGTTCCTGCTATAGGAGTTTGAGAATAGTTTGATGGAAATCCACAATTATCTGTGATGTTAATAATTGTATCATAAGATGGGATTATATATTCACAATTTTGGTTTACGGGAACAGTAGGATTGGAAGGGCAATTCATTTGAGGCGATATTAAATCTACAACAGTGATATCAAAATCACAAGTTGATGTATTTCCAGAAGCATCAGAAACTGTAATTACAATATTGTTTACAGATCCTCCTGCAAGAGTAGAACCAGGGGAAACAGATTGTGAAATGCTTATACTAGTACAATTATCTACAGCAAAGACATCAGGTGAATAATCTGGCACTATGAAATCGCAAGATGAAGTTCCTGTAGATACAGTTGTACTAGAAGGACAAGTAACCAAATTAGGTGAAGTAGTATCTATTGTTGTAATTTGCATCACACAGTTGTTGGTATTTCCATAAGAGTCTTCTACATTCAATACAACTTGAGTTGTTGTAGAACTATTAATTATTGTTCCAGCAACAGGAAACTGCATAGAAGTATATGTTCCACAATTATCAGCAACTCCAACAAGAGGCACCATATTTGGTAAAGCAAATTCACAATTTTGATTTAAAACAAAAGTTGAATCTTTACAATTAACAAAAGTAGGCGCTAGCGTATCTTGAAGAGTTATTTGAAAAGAACAAGAAGAACTATTACCTGCAACATCTACTGCCTGAAGAGATATAAAATGATTAGTGTTAACGCCTGTTAATTTGGATCCAATTGCTGGTGTTTGAACAATTGTCACAGAAGGATCACAATTATCTGATGCTGTGGCACTCCCCGTAAAATCCGGAACAATATATTCACAATCTTCATTAACATATACCACTGAATTACCTGGGCAAGAAATCGTTGGTGCAGAAATATCATTAGATACAACTAAAAAAGAACAAGAATCTATATTACCAAAAATATCTTGTGCATATAAAGTAACTATTTGAGAAGTTGTAAAAGTTGATCCAGCAGCTGGGCTTTGAGTTACGATGGGATTAGCGTCACAATTATCTGAAACTGTACTTAATGCGATGTAATTTTGTAATACTGCTTGACAACCTGAAGTAATCGGCTCTATTTGATTTGGAGGACAAGAAATTGTAGGGGATGTAGTATCTCTTAGAGTAATTTTAAAATTACATTTTGATGAATTACCATGAATATCTGATATATTTAACTTAATTGAGTCTTGTGTTAAAACACCAGATATAATGGTACCAGGCAACGGAGATTGAGTAATAACTCCTATTCCACAATTATCTGTAATATTTAAAAATGGTGCAATAGTAAAATCCTCAACTACATATTCGCAATTAGAATTGACAAATACGTTCATTTGATTTATACAAGAAGAAGCAGGTTGTTCAGTATCTTCAACTTCAATTTCAAAAGTACAAATAGAACTTTCTACTCCATTATCAATTGTATATTCAATTATTGTAGTTCCAACTGGGAAAAAATCTCCTGAAGTCAATCCTGAAACATCAGTTTGAGTAATTGTTGTACCAGCACAATTAGAAGCACATGATGGAAGAGTGAAATTCACGACCGCACCACAGTCACCAGGATCATTAGAAACTAAAATATTGGTTGGACAGTTTAACGTGGGAGTTTGAGCTTTTAAAATGGTTTGCTGCAACATTAAAAAACTCAACAGCAGTAAAAATTTATTCATATTTCACAAATTTACAATTTTATACAAACCTTATAATTGAATAATAAGTTATGTAATATCAAATTAATTCGTAAAGTTATAAATTCTTTTCAAATACCAAAATATAGAGTTTATTCAAGATGATTTAAAAAGTTAAAAACTATAAAAAGTCAATTTTAATACTTTTCAATTTTGAGATATAAGTTTTGCTAGTAGCGTAACCAACTTCTCTGAGAAAATTATAATAATCACCACCTTTATACCTTTTGTCTTGCCATTTTTTGTAATATGCTACACCCTCTACCCAATTATCAAACTGTATGTATTTTTTCTTATATCTGAACCCAAAAATATTATTTCCTTCTAATGAACAATATTCACATTCATACCATCCTGTTTCTAAGATAGATTGCCTCAAAACTATTTCAGGATGTTTCACATCTAATCTTTCTAATTCAGCATATACATTTTCAGGCGTCAACTCTGGTATAACCTCTTCAATAATGGGACCTTTAGCACTATTTTTATCACTAATTGTTCCAATAAATAAATCAAAAGTTGTTGAATTTTTATTAGACTTAAATGAAAGTAAAGAAAGAATTCCAATCAAAATAAAAAGGCTTCTTTTAATTTTTGATAATTTCTTTTTCAATAATCTATAAGCTACTTCGCTGCTTGTAGTATTGCTTCTTGTGGTAGTTCTCTTATTTAATGTTCTTTTCATAAAAACTAATTTCTCATCCAAAAATATTTGACTTTAAAATAATTTTAAGTTTAAATCAAATTTTCAAACGGGTGGCAAAGGTACAACTTTTTTTTGAATATAGTATTCATTTGACGAACACACCTTTTTCTCATTTATAAAACAATTAATCTGTTTTGAATTGGTCTGAAATTTGTATATTTTTGTACTTGTAATAAATACTATTTAAAATCAATAAAACTATTCAAATATGAAAACAACTATTTTATCCGTTTCATTAGCACTATTAGTAGGGGTTGTTGCTACTGGATTTGTAGTTTCAGAAAAGTCTGTACCTGCTGATAATTACAAAGTTATAAAAGTCGATGGTAAAATCACTTACGTAAAATCAGGTAAAGATTTATCAACAGGAGATCTATTTGCAAGCAACGAGAAATTAACTTTTGGCACTCAAGATTCAAGAGCTGCTGTAATATCTTCGCTCAATGGAAGATTTGTTCTTACTCCAGATGCTAAAGGAGGAAATGCCTCTAATTTACTTCCTGCAATGAGTAATGTTGCTACAAGAAGCGGTGCTTTAATCAATGCTTTAGACTTAAAAAATCATTTTTCTGAAAATTATTTGCTTTTGGAAGAACTTGAATTAAAAATTAATTCAGAGGTATATCCAATGAATAAAGACAATTTCTTCTATTTACAATATGAATTAAATGGCGAAGTGATTCCAAAAAAATTAAATTATAGAGATGATATCTTAGAATTAACTGCTAAAGAAATATATACGGTAGACGAAAAGCAACTTCCAATTCCTGAAAAAACAAAAATGTCTTTGTATTATAGAAATAATGACATTAAAAAAAGCACTAAGATTAGTGATTTTAACTTAATTGCACCTAACACTGAAAACCTAAAAGTTGAACTTGAAGTAATTCTAGGGGAATTAAAATCTAAAGAAAAAGAGGCCATCTCAAATGAAATCACAGCCTATCTATATGAGTTTTATGGAAAGCCTCAGAAAGAAAATTTAAACGATTGGTTAGAAAAACATATGAGTTTATAAATTAATAAAAATAATTAAAAAACTAAGAGCGTTTTACTCCAACCTATTGAGAAAAACGCTCTTTTTAATTTAAATAGACAATAAAATGAAAATTGTATTTGCTTTTATACTTTTACTATTTGGCTTATTCATTTCAAACTTTGTGATAGAAAAGCCTTTAATAGATAACTATAAAGTTATCAAAGTTGATGGTAAAATATTATACGAAAAATCAGGTAAAAATATGACTACAGGAGATTTATTTGCGAGTAATGAAAAACTATCATTCCTTACTCAAGAATCGAGAGCGGCCGTAATTTCACCTATAAAAGGAAGATTTGTTCTTACACCAAATTCAATTGCTGGTGAAGCATCAAATCTACTTCCAGCTATGAGTAATGTAGCAACAAGAAGTGGTGCTATTAATTCCTCATTTGATTTAAAAAATAATTTTCAAGGAGATTATTTGATTCTTGAAGAACAAAAAGTAGCAGTAAATATTGCTTCTTTTCCTTTGAATGAAAAAACTTTTTTCTATCTACAATACGAACTAAAAGGTGAAACCATTGCAAAAAAACTCAAAAACCAAAATGGAAATATTATTTTAAACACTCAAGATATTTATACAATTGACGGAATTAAAATGCCTATTCCTCTTAAAATTAAAATGTCTTTGTATTATAAAGTTGAAAAAGATAATAAAACCACTAAAATAAGTGATTTTGTATTAATAGCACCTGATAATGAAAACTTGAAATCTGAAATTAAAGTATTGTTAGAAAATTTAAATACCAAAGAAACTGATGTAATAACAGAAGAAGTTGCTTCATTTTTATATGAATTTTATGGTAAACCACAAACAGAAAATGTGAAATACTGGTTGCAAAATCATTTTTGAAATTAAATCTTTCATGGCATAAACATTGTATAAGTATAAAAAACTAATGTATTATGAATGAGATTAAAACCATATTTAACGAAAATAAAATCGACTGGAACAGCCCAATAATTTTTGTCTTAAAAAATGATGTAGTTCTTCTAACACCCCAAACAATCATTGAAAAGGTTTTTCAAATTAACCGAAAACAAAAAAAAGTTTTAATTTCAAATATTAACGTCATAAAAAACGATGCAAAAAAATTATACCTTTTTCTCAATCATCTAGGAAAATGTATTTTGAAAATAAAAATTTAATTTTTTAAATTAGATTTATTTCATAATCATTTAGGTTTTGGGTACTTATTGTATTCTTTATAATTTTAATTATTATTTTTGTTTATTATAATACCGCTAAACATAAACTATTTTGAAAAGTTTGTGTTATAATAATTAAATCAAAAATTCTTTACATGAAAGTATATACTAAAACTGGTGATCAAGGAGAAACCTCTTTGTTTGGTGGAAAAAGAGTAAAAAAATACAACCTTAGAATCAATGCATACGGAACTA
The DNA here is from genome assembly GCA_963922585.1 of uncultured Flavobacteriales bacterium. Lineage (GTDB taxonomy): Bacteria > Bacteroidota > Bacteroidia > Flavobacteriales_D > Parvicellaceae > Parvicella. The sequence continues at coordinate 56,433 of CAWUIK010000005.1, forward strand.
GTGATGAATTAAACTCTTGGATTGGATTAGTTAGAGATCAAAAAATAGACAACAGATATAAAAATATACTTTCTGAAATTCAGGATAGAATTTTCACACTTGGCGCTGAATTAGCTGCCGATCCCGATAAACCCAAACTTAAATTACCGCATATTGAAGAAAAAGATATTCTATTATTAGAAAATGAAATAGACTTTATGGATGAATCACTTCCAGAGATGACAAAGTTCACTTTGCCTGGAGGGCACACCACTGTATCATACTGTCATATAGCAAGATGTGTATGTCGAAGATGCGAAAGGCTTGTAATCGAATTATCTGATGATGCAGAAGTAAGCCCATTAATTATTCAATATCTAAATAGATTAAGTGATTATTTGTTTGTTTTGGGGAGGAAAATTGCTCAAGATTTGAATGCAGATGAAGTTTATTGGGAACCAAAAATGTGAAACAAACACATATACACTTGTTATTCAATGCTTTAATTGTTGATAATTAAATTGAGAAAAAAAGTTGTATAGTCTAACTAAAAACTTACTTTTGCGTACCGAATTAAAAACGAAAATGTTATGTACTGGACGTTAGAATTAGCATCATATTTAGAAGATGCACCATGGCCTGCAACTAAAGAAGAGTTGATTGACTTTGCTATGAGAGCGGGAGCCCCTCTTGAAGTTGTAGAAAATCTTCAAGATATTGAAGACGAGGATGAAATATACGAAAGTATTGAAGAAATATGGCCTGATTATCCTTCTAAAGAAGATTTCTTCTTTAATGAAGACGAATATTAGACCAATTTCAAACTGAAACGAAAGGCTATCTATTTAGATAGCCTTTTTTATTTAATAAACAAAATATATTTCTAAATAAAACTCCAAAAACATTATATCTATTACTTTTGAAGTCAAAAAACAATACTCTAAGAATGAAAAAAATATTTTTCCTAAGTACTTGTAGTACATGTCAGAGAATCATGAAAGAAATTGGTGTAGACGAAAGTTGGATACAACAAGACATCAAAAAAGAAAATATTGATGAAACAACTTTGGATTTGATTTTTAACCAAACAAAAAGTTATGAGGCTATCTTCTCAAAGAAAGCCATAAAATATCGTTCTATGGGGTTAAAAGATATTATCAAAAAAGATGAAGATTACAAAAAACACATTCTTGAAGAATATACATTCATCAGCCGCCCTGTTATTCAAATAAATGATAGATTTTATATTGGAAACAGTAAGAAAAACATCGAAAATGTAAAATTAGCCCTTCAATCTAGTGAATAATTTCAAAGCTCATCTAGCTTTACTCATTGTAAATGTTATTTATGCTGTAAGTTACGGATTTTCAAAAGATGTGCTAGGAGCATACATTCCTCCTTTTGCTTTTATTTTAATTAGAGTTATAGGAGCAACATTGCTTTTCTGGTCTATTTTAATTTTTACAAAAAAAGAAAAAATTATAAAAAAAGATTTTCTTACGCTACTGCTTTGTGGTTTTTTTGGAGTGGCAGCAAATCAATTAATGTTTTTTGAAGGATTAAAAAACACTTCATCAATTAACGCTTCCGTTATCATGGTTGCTACGCCTTTAATTGTTCTATTCCTTTCTAGATTGATTCTTAAAGAAAAAATTAAAATTCAAAAAGCTATAGGAATTTTAATTGGAATGTTTGGTGCACTTTCTTTAATTCTTGCAGGAACTAAAACTACCAACATATCTTCTTATGGTGATTTATTGATTTTACTTAATGCAAGTTCTTATGGAATATACCTTGTAATAGTAAAACCTCTTATGAAAAAATACAATCCTCTTACTGTTATAAGATGGACTTTTACTTTTGGATTATTTTTCGTTATTCCGTTTGGGCTTTTTCAATGGGAAGAAATCGTATGGACTTTTCCGATAGATATTATTTGGAAAATTTTGTTCATCATATTTGCAATGACATTTTTAACCTACTTGCTCACAGTTTATGGTTTAGGTAAAGTAAGCCCTACCGTTGTAAGTGCCTACATATACATTCAACCTATTTTAGCAACGATGATTGCCTTGTATCAGCAAAAAGAAGTCCTTACCATCACCACAATAATATATGGAACATTGATTTTCATTGGGGTATTTCTGGTGAGTGTTCCTTTAGGAAAGAAAAGTAACAAAATATCAGTTTAAAGTTATGAGTGTGGACAAAATTACAATGCATTTCAATCAGGCATAATTTATGTTTTGTACCTTAGCAATATATTTAGAAAATCATTTTAGCATGAAACAACTTTTATTCTTTTTCATATTATTGCCTTTTTTGGCAACTTCACAAATCAATAGAGGAGGTACAGAAACTACCACTCCTGAAAACAATCAAAATACTGATTCAAATAAACCACTTTATGAAAGTAAAGGTGAACGACCTGTGAATTGTAATGAGGATTTGGAGTTGGATCCAGGAAATAAATTGATATATCATACCAAAACTAAAAAGCCTTTTACTGGACTTTGTATTTCATACTACCCTAATGGAAGACTGGAAAGAAGAGCAAGATTTAACAATGGAAAAGACCATGACACTGCTTATGTTTATTATGAATCTGGAGGTATTCAAGCAGTTTTAAGTCATGTAGATGGAATAGAAAACGGAACTTGGGGATATTGGTATGAAAACGGTCAAGTAGCATGGGGAAACACATACACAATGGGTCAAAAGACTGGAGAGTGGCTTTTTTATGATGAAGAAGGTAAACCTACCAAAGTTTTGAATTACAAAAACGATTTATTGGATGGTATTACCAAAGAGTATTATAAAAGCGGGACTATTAAAAAATCTGTAATGTACAAAAATGGAATGATGGATGGAGAGTTTATTACATATTATGAAGATAGTATTGTAAAATCTAAGAAATTATACAAAAACGACAAAGCTGATGGAAAAGCACAAGGATATTACGAAAGTGGCGCTTTGAAATCTGAGTTCGAATACAAAGGAGGTTCTAAAGAAGGAAAATGGACTAATTACTATGAAAATGGTCAAATAATGTCTGTGGGAAATTATGCAAACAATCTTAAAGAAGGACTTTGGGAATCTTTTTTAGAAGATGGTAAATATTTGTCTTCTGCATTGTTTGACAAGGGGGTTTTACTTAAAGTCGTAGAATACGATAGATTTGGAAAACCTAAAAATGACTTAGACGTAGTTGAACTTAACAACTTAATGAGTAAAAAAAGTGCTGATGACGCCTCTGGAAAGAAAGGTAAAAAAGATAAAAAGGAGAAAAAAGACAAAGAGGATAAGGAAGAGTAGTGAGGGGGTGATGTGTTATGGAAGATGGTTGATGGAAGATGGAAGATGGTTGATGGAAGATGGAAGATGGGAGTCGGGAGTCCGAAGTTGGAGGTTGGAAGACCGAAGTCGGTAGATGTTAAACTGAAATAAGAAATAATTAACACAATAGACGTAAGACTTAATTCGTTGGACAGTACATTGTAACACCAAAAAACCAAGAACTATTTAAGTCCTATACTTTGAAAATAGAAATATAATTTAATTAGAAAAACCAAAAATGAATATAAATACAACACATCTGCCACTTATGGAAATGTTTTACTCTATACAGGGTGAAGGTTTTTATGCTGGGCGTCCTGCTGTATTTATTAGACTAGGTGGTTGTGATGTAGGTTGTGTTTGGTGTGATGTAAAAGAAAGTTGGGATGCTGCAAAACATCCTGATACTTCAATTGAAGAAATTGTGAAGTTTGTAGCAGATAGTCAAACTAAATTTGTAGTAATAACTGGAGGTGAACCTGCCATGTATGATTTGAATTTACTAACGAAGTCTTTGCATTCATTGGGAGTAGAAATTGCGATAGAAACCTCAGGAGTATATCCTTTGAGTGGTGAACTGGATTGGATTTGTTTTTCACCAAAGAAGTTTAAACCTCCTACAGAAGATATTTACGCTATTGCCAATGAATTAAAAGTTATTGTATTTCACAAATCTGATTTAGAATGGGCTGAAAATCATGCAAAAAAAATAAATTCGAATTGTAAATTATACTTACAACCAGAATGGAGTAAAAAAGAAGAAATGACAGCCCTAATAATTGAATATATCAAAAGAAATACACATTGGAATATTTCTATTCAAACACATAAATATGTTGATGTACCTTAAAAAGATTATGATGACTAAAATAATTCCACTTTTTTTATTCTTATTTGTAATGGTAGCCTGTTCTGTAGCTCAACCTAGCAAATATGGAAGCACTGACAAAAAAGCTATTAAGTTTTATGAGTTGGCAAGAACCTGTTTCAATGAAGTAAATCATTTAACAGGAAGAAGAAATCTAGAATGTGCGGAAGAAAACTTGTTAAAAACCTTGGAAAGAGACCCTGCATTTATCGAAGCTCACATGCTTTTGAGCAATGTATATATTGAACAAAGAAATTTTGAAAAAGCTATTGCACAAAAAGAAACCATGTTTGCTATAGGAAAACCTTACAGCGAAGCTGAATTTTTTTATATGGCTAGCTTGAACATGGCAATAGGTGATTATCAAAAATGTTTAAAATACGCTAAAGCCTATTCCCAAATTAGGAATCCCAATCAAAACATGTTGAACAAATGCTATAAATACATTGCAGATTGTGAATTTGCTATAGCAGCAAAAAAACAACCTGTAAAGTTTAACCCTATAAATTTAGGACCAAATGTTAATACTGATAGACCTGAGTATTTTCCCTCTATTACTGCTGATGATAAAACACTTCTTTTTACTAGAGATGTTTTGGATCAAAGAGCAATTCATGGAGGACATCAAGAGGACATCTTTGTAACTACTACTCCTTTACCAAATCAATGGGAATTTGGTAAAGGAATTAGTGCAAACATCAATACTCCATACAATGAAGGTGCCCCTACTTTTTCTGCAGATGGAAAATATGTGATTTTAGTTGGCTGTGAAACAGGAAACAAAGGAGAATATGATTATGGAGATGGAAGAACAGGATTGGGAAGTTGCGATTTGTTTGTAAGTGAAAAAATTGGAGACAACTGGACAAAACCAGCAAATATGGGCACCCCAATAAATTCAAGTCATTTTGAAAGTCAACCTTCCTTTTCGAGTGATGGTAAAACCTTGTATTTCATTAGAGGTATCATCCAACATAATTCTTTACGTCAGACTCAGGATCAAGACATTTACAAGTGTGAAATTCTTCCTGATGGCACATGGTCAAAACCTGAAAAATTGGGTAGTCACATCAACACACCTGGCAGAGAGGAAAGTGTGCAAATACATCCTGATGGACAAACTTTGTATTTTTCTTCTGACGGCCATGTAGGAATGGGTGGTTTGGATATATACATGTGTAGACTACAATCGGATGGAACTTGGGGTAAACCAGTAAATTTGGGATATCCAATCAATACGCACAATGATGAAAATAGTTTACTAGTTTCTAGCAATGGTGACATTGCTTTTTTTGCCTCTGATAGAGATGGAGGATACGGAAGTTTAGATTTATATCAATTTGATTTACCTCAACATCTACAACCTATCAAAACTACATTTATGAAGGGTGTAGTTTATGACAGTATTACAAAAGCGCCTTTAGCCGCAGACTTTCAATTGATTGATTTAAGTAATGATAAAGTTTACAAAAGAGCCATTGCAAACTCTGGAAATGGTGAATTTATGGTGGCATTACCTTCCAACAAAAGTTTTGCCTTAATTGCTGAGCACGAAGGATATTTTTTCTATTCAAAAAATTATGACATCACAAAATTGCAACAAAATAGTGATGGTTTTTTCATTGATGTGCCAATGCAACCTATCAAAGGAAGTACCTCTTTTGTGCTTGAAAATATTTTCTTTGACGTTGACAAATCCATTTTGAAACCAGAATCTATAACCGAACTGAACAAACTTAAGGTGTTTTTGAACATGAATTCCTCACTCAAAGTGGAATTAGGCGGACATACAGATAGTGACGGAAATGCTGCTCACAATCTAAAACTTTCTGATGATAGAGCCAAAGCAGTAAAAGATTGGTTAATCAACAATGGTATTGATGCTTCAAGACTTTCTCATAAAGGATATGGCGCTACAAAACCTCGAGTACCAAATGATTCTGCTGAGAACAAGGCTAAAAACAGAAGAACTGAGGTGATGATAAAGTAGAAGGAATTAATTAATTTCCAACCAAAAAGATCCTCCATGTCTTTCTACATTTTCTAAATTTGGGTGTTCCCAAAATGGTAAAAGCATTTTCTTCAATACATCATCTTCTGATATAAAATAATTGGGAAGAATTGTTTTATATTTTTCAGGATTGGCTAAAATAAATATCGCTAAGCCATATTGTTCTGAATAAAATCTGTCACACATAAACTGAGGATAGTCGTAAGGAAGATAAATGTCATGAATGTGAACGATTACTCCTTTGTTCAGTTTTGGCAAAATCTCCAGGAAAAATACCATTGCATCAGAATTAGGTAAAATTCTATGTGAATTATCTATGAATAAAATATCTCCAGATTCTAGGTTTAATACTTTAGAATAATCTACATCTTCAAATGGCTTTCTGATAACAGTATCTGCCAAATGGTCAATTTCTGCTCTTGGTTGAGGGTCTATGGAAATTATTTCAGTATTTAAACTATTGTCTTGTTTACATTTTGAAGCCACTTTTGTGGAATTTCCAGAACCAACTTCTATGTATTTTTTAGGCTTTTTTAGAGCCAACATCGTGTAAATTCCAATAATATCCAGGCCAGGTAAAAAACCATTGTTCCAAACAGGGTTGTTATGATTTTCGTCTTGCTGTTTTATTTCATGAATGAATTCTTTGAATAAAAGGGCATTCTCAAGAAAGTTTTTATAATCATTTCTATTAGAATTAATTATTTCGTATAGTTGACCGTGAGGAGGTTTTCCATGACCATATCTTGGTTGAAACACTACTTTATAATCCGAAAATAATGTCTGATGTTTTGGAGATAAGAATCTGTATATATTTTTTAGCATTAAAAATATTTTTATCTCATCAAAGGTAAAAACATCTGTAAAAAAGCACTAATTTTTAACTATAATTTTAAAACCAGTATCGTAATTAATCTTCATAAAATATAAGCCATCAGTGAGATTAATTTTTAGAATTGATTCTTTTACAAAACCTTGATCAACAACATTTCCTATAGCATTGTAAATTGAATAATTACCATTCAAAAACTGACTATCAATAGTTACAAAACTTGAAGCAGGATTAGGAAATATTATGTTTTCTTTGGTTAAATATTCAATTTCATCATAAGATAAATCTTGAATTTCATCGTAATTATAAACTATATTGACATTACTGTCTATTTTATTTATAAATATACTTTGACTACCAAAAATTGATTCATTTGCGTCACCAACCACTATTACTCCACTATCGTATGTTGTATCAATTCTTTGTGGAAAATCATTTTCAATTGTTCCAAAATTAAAATGCATGTCATATGTTGGTAACATTAATTCGTATAATTCTGTCACCCATGGATCTATTTTTCCAAAACCATATGAACTTGTCCCAAGAGTTACGATAACATTATTAGTATTAGGATAATGAACCACATCAACACCGTAATCTACATTAGCTCCAGCAAAATAATCGCTAAACTGTAAAGTTCCATCACTTTGCAACCTCACAAAATATGAATCCCTTCCCGTCCCACCAATTCTTTCATCTGTTCCGTTAACAACTATAAAATCATCATGCGTAAATACCAATCCAGAAGCCTCATCATTTAGCGTATCTCCTAGTGTCACACTCCAAATTTCATCTCCATTCTCATCTAGTTTCATTACCCAAAAATCTGTTTCTGAATCCGTATTTGTATAAGCACCACAGACTACAATTTCTCCTATATCATTAATATCTATATCATTAAACCAATCTTTACCATTTCCACCATATCTCTTCTCCCAAATTACATCTCCAATAGTATTAATTTTGGTCACATACGCATCAGAAAGACCGTTGGATTGACTAAAAGTTTCACCCACTAAAACATAATTACCATCATCGGCTATTGCAATAGAATTAGCAAAATACCAACCCAAATTGTCTCCGTAGGTTTCTTCCCATTCTACGATTCCATTTTCATCCGTTTTTATTAAATATATCATGTAATCATCACTATAACTATTGGTATAACCACTTATGATAAATCCATCAGGAACTACTTTTACATCGGTGAGCCAATCGATATTTGTTCCACCAAATGTTCTTGTATATTGTAAATCTCCAGCGGTATCTATCTTTAAAAAATAACCATCCATAGCGCCTTGACCTAATCCATCTGTTGCTCCAACTACTACATAACCACTATCTCTATCAAGCACCACACTTTTTGCATAATCGTTTCCAGTAGTTCCGTAAACTTTATAAAAAGATTGTGCACTTAAATTCATTACAATAAATGTAAAAAACAACCCCAAAATTATATGTAATCCTTTTTTATTTAATAACATAAGACATTGTAATTCCTAATGATTGATTATATGCTTCTTTGGTGAAAAACCCATGTAAATTGTTAGTGCTAAGTCCAATTTTAAAACTCTCAAAAGATTTTAATACAGCAAATGACCATTGAAAAAATCCAAAACCTCCATAATTCAACCTGTTGATTATAATTGACTTTTTATTCGGTCTCCAATCTACTCCTGCATATATATTAGGCATAGCTCCAATACCTGCTCTGTATCTAAAACCATAAGTCAATTGAAGTTTTTTGCCATCGAT
>CAWUIK010000006.1:0-59918 GCA_963922585.1 uncultured Flavobacteriales bacterium
TAGTCAACAGCGCATTCAAACTTTGCCTATCGGCAGTTCGAATGCTTAGTTGTTACCTGCTGGCGTTATTCTAATTTTATAATTTTATGTGTTTCTTTAAAATCAACTGTTTCTATTATTAGAAAGTAGGTTCCTAATGGTAGAGAATTTAAATCAATTATTGTCTGATTCCTAAGACTCAGTATTTTATCACCTAAAAGGTTGAATACTGTAACATCTATTTCTTGAAAATCGTCATCTGATTGAATATTAATGTGTCCACTCGTTGGGTTAGGATATATCTCTACTTTACTGTTTTCGATATACAAATCAATAACAGATAGGGGGTCGCAATCAAGATTGTACTGTTGAAAGAAGGTCCACATTAAATCGTTAGCATTTATAAAATTTGAAACTGGGTCTCCTAATACCGTTTGATTTCCGCCAGGCCAAGAGTGTCCGCCATCTTGAGTAACATATTGCTCAATGTCTCTTTCACAATCACAATTGCTCCACTTTCTATGCAAGAACTGTGAATTGTTGATAATAGTATCATTTGTTATGCTGCAAGCGTTCATTGCGGACCAAGCATTCAAAATTGAATCTTGAGGTGAATTATAGTGTCCGGAAGCTCCGCTTCCAACTCCACCGTGATAAGGAACATTCGTATCAAGATAAGAATGAAAACTGATAATTGGAACAGGTCTTTGAGGTGCACAAGTTGTCATACTCATCGATGCCGCGACAGGTGCAATAGCCGCTATTCTATCCGATAGTTCACAAGCCAATCTATAGGCCATAAATCCTCCATTGGACATTCCAGTCGCATATATTCTGCTAGTATCAATCGAATACTGGACAGTCAAAGTATCTATCAATGCGTTTATAAAACCTACATCATCTATGTTGTTATTACTGGCCCAACCACAACACCAACCCGCATTCCACGCAGAAATTCCAAAAACTCCTCCTTCAAGCCCTTCTGGATACACAACTATGAAATTTTCTGCATCTGCTTTGACGCTTAATTGTGATTGGTCTTGCATATTATATGCATTTCCAAAACCACCGTGCATAGCAATAATCAGCTGTAAATCAGTAACTCCTGTATATCCTGTCGGTAGATGAACCAGGTATGTTCTGTCATATCCACCAAATGGAATACTATCATATTGGGCATACGAAACATTTAAAATAAAAAATAGAGAAATTAAAAGAATTAGTTTTTGCATTATGATATTCAATTTGACTTTACAGTTAGATTTTCGTTTAATTCAAACATTAATTTACTTACTCATCTTTTCTCTTGCTTGCAGGTAACGGCTCGGCTAAAACCAGTTTTAATTGGTTTTAGCTTTTGTTGGTAGTAGTTTTTAATTTAATCTGCATGTATTCAATCCATTCTTTCTCCAATCTATTTCTGCTAAGGCCGAAGTCTTTAGGGAAATTGTCATAGTCTTTAATCATATTGACTACTGCTAACCATCCATATTTTGAGATAAGAAACTCTGTCAGCCATGCAGCCCAAACTCCTCTAAATTTGACAGTTGCATATTTGTTTTCCAGAGTTTTAAACTTAGGAACTCGTTCTAGTCTTAATGATTCGGCCACCCATTTTATGGCATCTTCATTTCTTTTATAATAAGGATTCGTTTCACATTGAAATGCTATTCCTTCTCGAAGCCATGGTTTCATCTTTCCTCTATAATCTTTTCCTATGATGTCAAAACTTATGGCATGGGCATATTCATGAACAACCACTGACATAGGGTCTTGAATTTCATAAGCTTCTTTTGCTCCTTTAGCGGAGGGGGAGACCATATTAATTTTTCTGTATATAGTGCAACCTAAAGCAGTTCTTCTGGTAGAATCAAGCTCACAAACACAAAGAGTATAACTAAATTCCGGGAAGATCTGAATCACTATTGGAGAATCAATTCGATGCTTGAATATTTTGGTTAATCTTCCAATATTAGCTCGGAGAGAACTATCCAGTTGACACACGAAAACACTATCCTTTTCTACCGAATAGTAATGAGCAATTTCGGATGAATGAATTTTAGTCATTCCAAGCTCTTTAATTAAGACACTATCTATGCAATTTGATTTAGCTGATAGAGCTAGTAGAAAGCAAAATAGGGTTAAAATCAGTTTTGTCATTTAATTACTACCAACACGCGGCTAAACACCAGCTACTGGCGTTTATTCCATTCATGTGTATATTGTTTATTATTCAAATGTATAAAAAAGTTGTTTCTAAATCGGTTTTTAGTTTTAGATTTTTTTTATGAACATTTTTTTTAAAGTAAGTTTTTTACATAACTATGGAATTTTTATATTTACAACTTAATAGTAATTTTCAATAATCAATTATGCTTGTAAAAACCTATGGAAGTGCAGTATATGGAGTCGATGCCATTACCATTACGGTGGAGGTAAACATCAGCCAAGGGATAAAATTTTTCTTAGTAGGTTTGCCTGATAACGCTGTGAAAGAAAGTCATCAGAGAATTGCTGCTGCTTTGAAAAACAATGGCTATAAAATTCCTGGGAAAGAAATCACCATCAACATGGCGCCTGCCGATATCAGAAAAGAAGGTTCTGCTTACGACTTGACCATTGCCATGGGTATTTTGGCAGCATCAGAACAAGTTTCTCAACCTCATCTCACAGAAGAATACGTCATTATGGGGGAAATGTCTTTGGACGGTGAATTGAGACCCATAAAAGGTGCATTGCCTATAGCCATCAAAGCGCAAAAAGAAGGTTTTAAAGGTGTGATTTTGCCAGCATCTAATGTCAAAGAAGCAGCCATTGTGGAAGGATTGGATGTGTATGGTGCAACCAACATCAAAGAGGTTATAGATTTTTTTAATGGAGTTGCTACCATGGAAAAAGTGGTTTTTGACATTCAAAAAGAATTTGAAAACTACGATGATATTTCAGGTGTTGATTTTGCTGATGTGAAAGGACAAGAAAACGTAAAAAGAGCCTTAGAAATTGCCGCTGCAGGTGGTCATAACGCCATCATGATTGGCCCTCCAGGTTCTGGAAAAACCATGCTTTCCAAAAGAATCAGTACCATTTTGCCTCCGCTCACTATGGACGAGGCTTTGGAAACAACCAAAATACATTCTGTGGCAGGCTTGTTGGGAGGTAATGTAGGCTTAATTACGCAAAGACCCTTTAGATCTCCCCACCATACTATTTCAGATGTAGCCCTGGTTGGTGGGGGAAGTAATCCCAAACCGGGAGAAATTTCTTTGGCACACAATGGTATTTTATTTTTGGATGAATTGCCTGAATTCAAAAGACAAGTAATAGAGGTTTTGAGACAGCCTTTGGAAGATAGAGTTGTGACGATTTCTCGTGCCAAAATCAGTGTGGATTATCCTTCTAGTTTTATGCTTATTGCCTCAATGAACCCTTCGCCAAGTGGAGATTTTTATGACCCAACTGGAAATTCAGGAGATCCTGAACATATAGTAAAAAGATATTTGGCAAAAATCTCTGGTCCTTTGATGGACAGAATCGATTTGCACATCGAAGTGCAACCTGTACCTTACGATAAACTAGCAGAGAAAAAAGACGGAGAAACTTCAGCAGAAATAAGAGCAAGGGTGGTAGCCGCAAGAAAAATTCAAGAGCAAAGATTTAAAGATGTTCCTGGAGTTTATTGTAATGCTCAACTTTCACCCAAATTAGTAAAAGTGCATTGTCAAATCAATGAGGCCGGAGAAATGCTGATGAAAAACGCCATGGAAAAACTAGGACTTTCTGCACGTTCTTACGCAAGAATATTCAAAGTAGCTCGAACTATTGCCGACTTGGAAGCATCTCCCAATATTGAAGCACACCATATTGCAGAGGCCATTCAGTACAGAAGTTTAGATAGAGATGGTTGGTTGGGATAGGTTTTTAGTTCTTGGTTTTTATTTTATAGTTTGTTATTTTCAAGCTCAAAAGTTAGACACTGCAAACGGAAAAATTTACATTTATTTTAACAATGATTCTTTTCCAAATTATGTTTTGGATATGTCCCAAATAAAATATGGACACTCTAATATTAAAGTCAAAGAAAAATTGGGGTCGTATCATGTAAAGTTTAATGATGTAAATTCTATAAAAGACTATAAAATTATAAGAAAAACGGATCGCTTACTACTTTGGAAAAATGGCGAAAAGGAAATACAGTTATTGTTAACTTCTATCGATGATGCTCTTTTTAAAGTTCAATTGTCAAGTAATCAAAATGTAAATCATTGGGCGTTTTCTGTTGAGAGATTACAAAATGAACAACCACAAGGAGGTGGAATGCAGTTTTCTGAGTATAATACATATAACAAAAAATGGATCAATCTTTCCCAAGAAAATGGTATTGGAAGAGGTGGAGGCTCTATTTCTAAATGGACAAAAATGGCAGGTGTTGCAGGAGAAAATTACGCCACTTATGCTCCATCACCAAGGTTTTTTACAACTCAAAATCGGTTTTTCGAATGGAATGAATTTTCTTATTCTGAAGTAACTTTTTCCAATGAAGCCATCTCTTTTACCGTTTTAGATCAAAATGTTAGTTTGACTTTAGGAATTGCTCCAAAAGAAGTAAACACTACTTTACCTTATGAGTTGCCTGATTGGTCATTGGGAACCATTTTGGGTTTGCAAGGTGGTACAAAAGAAGTGCTAGATAAAGTGTCAAGTGTAATAAATGGCGGTGCGCATGTTGATGCTGTTTGGATTCAAGATTGGGTGGGCAAAAGAGCCACAAAATTTGGAAGCAGACTCAATTGGACTTGGGAATTGGATACTGTTCATTATCCAAATTTTGGTGAATTTAAAGCACAACTCGAACAACAAAACATTAAAATACTTGGATATATAAATCCATTTTTTGCAGAAGAAGGAAAATATATTACTCAAGGACTGCAAAAGGATTATTTTGTAAAAGATAAAAATAACGCTTCGATATTATTTAATTATGGAGGAATGGATGGTTATATGTTGGACCTATTCAACCCAGAAGCATATGCTTGGATGAAACAAATCATTCAAACCAATTTAGTCGAAAATGGCTTTTCTGGTTGGATGGCAGATTTTGCGGAATGGTATCCTATAAATGTTGATGATGATATTGTTTTGGGATTAAAAAAACACAATGAATATCCTGTATTGTGGGCAAAACTCAATTATGAAGTAATACAAGAAAGTGGAAAAGAATTGTTTTTCTTCAATCGTTCGGGTGGAATTAATACTCCCAAATACTCGAGCATGATGTGGGCAGGAGACCAAATGGTAGATTACAGTGAAGAAGATGGATTGCTTTCCGTTTTTGACGCGTATCTTTCATCATCCCATTCGGGGTTTCCTATTTTACACAGCGATGCAGGAGGATATACCTCTGTGAAAAAACCGTTTATTAAAAATTATATCAGAGATACGCTTTTGTTGAAAGATTGGCTCTTTTTAGAAGCGTGTACACCTACTTTAAGAACTCACGAAGGATTACTTCCAGCAGACAATGCTCAAGTGTATGATGAGGAAATGGTAAGGTTTTTTGGTGAAATTACACAACTGCATTCTGCCCTTTTACCTTATTTTCTCGAAGTTATAGAAGAAAATAACATAAACAACACCCCAATATTTTCCGATGCTTCTGATTGGATGAATGAGTTGAATCACCAAAAAAATATTGCCGTAGGTAAAGATTTAATAATCATTTTTAGTGATAAGAAGATTTTTTCTTTGCCAAAAGATTGGTTGTTTTTATATTCCAATAAGACTTTGGGAAGGAAACCATCATCAGGTATGAGAATACAAGTTTTAATAAAGGAAAAAAGTACTATTCTTAGTAATGAATTTATTCAAAAACATTAGACTCTTTATGAAAAAAGTCACTTATAAAAATAAGTTTACAATAATATCAACTTTTTTAATAATTGTAACGCTTCTTTATTATCAATTTTCAGAAAAGAAATGGGAAGAGCCAGAAGGGGTTATAAAATCAGACGTAAAAGGATATTATGCTTATTTACCATTAGTTTTTATTTTTGATGATTTAGCCATAGAACATCCAGAAAAACTTGGTGAAAATGTTTGGTTTCAAGAAGATGAAAATGGAGTTAGGGTTGTCAAATATACTTGTGGTATGTCTATAATGTATAGCCCATTTTTTTTCTTGGCTCATGGATATGTACATTTAAAAGGGCTTCCTAAAGACGGATACAGTAGTCCATATAGTTTTGCAATTGCAATGAGTTCCTTTTTTTATGTAATTATTGGGTTGTTTTTTTTAAGCAAACTTTTATTGATTTATTTCAAAGATATTGCTGTTGCAATTTCGTTGATTGTATTGTATTTAGGCACCAATTTATTCCACTATACAGCATCTACAATGACATATTCTCATAGTTATAGTTTTTCCTTGATAGTTGTTTTTATGTATTTCACTTTAAGATGGAAGCAACAACCTAAAGTATATTCTGCTATAATTCTAGGAATTTCTTCAGGTTTGATAGTACTCATTCGACCTATTGATATCATTCTTCTACTGTTTTTTTTCTTTTTTGGCGATAAATCTATTCAACACACTATAAAACAATTGTTTCAAAAGAAAGGACAAACTTTGCTAATGTTGTTGTGTTTTTTCATAATACTTAGCCCTCAATTTTTATATTTTAAGTATATATCTGGAAGTTTTTTATATTACTCATATACTGGAGAGAAATTTTATTTTTTACAACCTCATTTAATAGATAGTGTATTTAGTTTCAGAAATGGGTGGTTAGTTTATTCTCCATTAATGTCTTTAGCTATTATAGGTTTTTTATTCCTTAGTAAAATGCACAATAGAAGTAAAATAATTATTGTTGGAGGTTTTATAATTTATTACTACATTATTACCTCTTGGTGGTGTTGGTGGTACGCAGGTTTTGGAAATAGAGCGTTTATCAATTTGTATCCTTTTTTGAGCATACCAATTGCAAGTTTATTAGAAATCATTTTTACTAAAAAAATTATCTTAAGGTGGGTAGTTTCTACTTTCATTTTGATAGGTGTATTTTTAAATATTTTCCAAAATTATCAATATGAAAACGCTGCAATACATTGGGATGCAATGACAAAGGAGGCATATATTGATTCTTTTGGTAGAACTCGACCTAGTCAACTTTTTTCAACTTTTTTGCGACACCCAGCAGCTGATTTTGCATTATTAGGCAAAGATGCTATTTATGAACCTAAAATTGATACGATAAACAAATTGTCATTTAATTTCAATAATCAAAACCTTCTAGATTCAAATCTTATTCAATTTTGGCAATCCAAAACAACATTTCTAGGAAATGGAGCACTTTATATTCCTGATAATTTAGAATTTGTTTTTAATCAAACCATAGATGTGAAAAATTCAAATAGCGTTTATGTTGAATTATGGGTTAAAAATTCAGACAGTATTGTGTTGGTTTTGAGTGGTGATGAAAATAATTCATTTTATGCAAATTCAAACGAAATATATAAAACTAAAAATGAATGGAAACTAGTTCATTTGTATGCGACTTTACCAAATAATCATAATTTTGAGAAACTAAATTTCTATATTTGGAATATTGAATTCAACGAGTTTTACATGGATAATTTTTCATGTTCTTCTATGTTTATTGACTATTTTATTAAAGAAATATAATTATGAAATCAATTATTTATGAAACAAAAAGACCTGCTAGAACTTTTAAAAAACAAGTTTACATGTTTTTAGGTATTATAATGACAGGCATTGGAGCCTATTATTTTGTTTCACAAGCAAACTTTGGAAGACCAGAAGAATACATTCCATTAGGTTTAATTTTATTGATTGGTTTATATTTGCTCTTGGGCTTTTTATTGAACTTAAAATTACCAGGCTCTAAATCATCTTATCTTAAACAGGAGTTTCCTATCAATCCATCGACACATGATTTGGAATATGTTTTTGAATCTCCTGTTGTGAATAGGAAAGAAATATTGTTTTCGCTAAAAGATGTTACTTTAGTTAATTACAGAGAATAGAGTAAAAACATTTCATCAACTACAGAAAACATTAGAATGGATCCCGTTCCAATGACTTCTCTGAGTAAAACTAACCCTTCAGGACTTTATGTTGAGAAAAATAGTAGTTCATACACTCAAAAAAAATATTTTCTGACGCTTATGCCAATTAATCAAGAAATTTTGCTCAATGTAAGTGTTCCCAATGTGGAAATATTTGTAAAAGAGTTGAATAAACTCATAGAACTTCAAAACAAAAATGCATAAAAAAACCCACTTAATCTTGATTAAGTGGGTTAAAGTTTTATAGCTTTCAAATTTGATTAAAATGGCAAATCATCTTCTTCATCAGCAGATGACTCAATTACAGTGTCTGGTACTTGTGGCGTAGGAGCCACGGCAGGAGCACCAGCATCTACCTTATTGATTTTCCAAGCTTGCAAATTCACATAGTATTTTCCATTGTATTCGTTTCCTCTCACGTTGAAAGCAACATCAACATTATCGCCTACAGAAAAAGCATCTAATGCAGCCGCTTTATCTTTTACGGCTTCGAATTTTACATCTTGAGGATATTGTTCTTGAGTAGTAATTACGAATTCTCTTTTTGAAAAACCTGAATCCCAAGTTTGTGTTTCGTTGATTACTTTAATTCTTCCGTTTAATTTTAATTCCATTTTGTTTTATTTTATATGCACTAATAATTAAGTTGTCGTATTTGCAAAGTTATTATTTTTTTGGTTTTTCTTAAATTTAATTTTAAGGTTTTTATTCACTAATTATTGAAAGACAAAATTGTTTTCCATGCAGATTCCACGTCTTCATTCATCAAGAACTGTTTGGCTTTTTTGTTGAGTTCTTTTTCTAATTGAATAGCATCATCTTCATATTCTAGAAAAATGTCACTCAATTCAAGCAATTTGTATTCGTTTACTTCTGTTTCATCTGGCAGCGTTTCTATACCACCCAATTGCCCAAGTTCATTAGGGCTGAAATCGCCACTTTCTATTATTTCTTTGGGAATATTATCCACACCAATTCCTTTGGTCGTAATAGGTTTTGCAATTTCAAACATCGAATTTTTATCTGCTCTGCAATACCAATTGCCACCCATTCTTGCTACCAAATCAATTTTTAGTTGGTCTATCATTTGGTTTTCATCGAGAATGGACTCGTCTATATGAATTTTCAAAACTTCACAAATTACTAAGTTGCCTGCTCCACCGCCTTCGCCAAGTGCTTTTACTTCGATTACTTTACATTCCATTTGCACAGGGCATTCTTTCACTCTGGCAGGTTTTACCATTTCTGAATCAACAGGCGTCAATCCGGATTTGATAAATTCATCAACGCCTTTTTCGTATGGAGAACTTGCCAAAGACATTTGATGAACCACTTCGTAATTTACAATATTGATAACCACTTCTGGAACTTCCAAAACATTCAACAATGTATCTTTAGGATCTCCTGTTCTCCCGCTATTTGCTGGAGAAAAAACGGCTATTGGAGGATTAGAACTAAAGACATTAAAAAAACTAAATGGCGCCAAATTTCTATTTCCATTTTTGTCTATCGTACTGGCAAAACATATAGGTCTTGGTCCTACAGCACCCAAAAGATAATGATGTAATTGAGGATTTTTGGTGATTGAAGTATCTATTGTAAGCATAATGTGAACGTTTTTGAAATACAAATTTAATTTGAATATAGGCAAAAGTAGAAGTTAGTTTTCAACATGATGAATTATCCATACAATTCCACATTTACAATTTTGATCTTTCCATCAATTACTTCAAAAAAGAAAACTACAGCAGATTCATATTTAACACCTTCATAATAACTTTCAAAGTAAATTAATGCGGATTTTTGATTTGGGTTAAATTCATCAACTGTTAAGTCCGAAAATTTAAGAATTTTTAATTGCTCAAAAAACTCGGGTTCATCTAATGTTACATCTTCCCAGTTTTCTTGACCATATTCTTCTTTAATACTCAAAAAACTTTCTAAGTTGGACTTGTCTCCGGTTTCGATAGCAGCTATAAAATCTTGCCATTGTAATTCTAACTGTTCCTCTTCTGATAAAGTTTTTTCTTCAGAAGTTGTTTTTGTTTCATTTTTTTCTTCGCAGGAAAAAATTAAAAATGAACTCATTAATAGTGTTGCGATAATTGTTAATTTATACATTTTGATTTTTATTTTGTTATTCTAATTCTGTAGTACTCGAAGAAGCATACCGTTCCCATTTTTCGAGAACTTTTACCATATCTTCAGGTAAATCCGTTTCATATTGAATCCATTCTTGGGTTTTGGGATGAGTAAATCCTAAAGATTTTGCATGAAGTGCTTGTCTTGGCAACAACTCAAAACAATTTTCTATAAAAGATTTATATTTTGAAAAAATGGTTCCTTTCAATATTTTATCACCTCCATATTCATCATCATTAAATAAAGGGTGTCCGATATGTTGAAAATGTACTCGTATTTGATGCGTTCTTCCTGTTTCCAATCTACATTCCACAAGCGTAACGTAGCCAAATCTTTTCAAAACTTTATAATGAGTTACTGCATGTTTTCCTATTTCACTTCCCTCAGGATATACATCCATTACTTTTCTGTTTTTGAGACTTCTCCCTACATTTCCTCTTATGGTTCCTTCGTCTTCTAATAAATCTCCCCAAACGATAGCGTTGTATCTTCTGTAAGTAGTGCGTTCATAAAACTGATTGGCTAAGTTTGTTAAAGCATCTTCTGTTTTGGCAACTACCATAATTCCAGTAGTATTTTTATCTAAACGATGCACCAATCCAGGTCTTCCAAAATAATCTGATGGTAAAGAAGGTAAATTTTCAAAGTGGTAGATCAAGGCATTTACTAATGTTCCTGTGTAATTTCCATATCCTGGATGCACTACCATTCCTGCTCTTTTGTTTACCAAAACGACATCATCATCTTCGTAAATAATCTCCAAAGGGATGTTTTGGGAAATGAGTTCTAATTTTCTAATGGGGTAAGGTAAAACAACAGAAATTTCATCTTTAGGTTTTACTTTATAATTGGGTTTTATAGCTTTCCCATTCACCAAGATGTTCCCATTTCTAGCGGCAACTTGTAGTTTATTTCTAGAGGTGTTGGGGAGTTTGTCCATCAAAAATTTATCAATTCTCAAATGGTCTTGCCCTTTGTCCACAACAACATTGTGATGTTCAAACATCTCATCATTTTCTTCTAAATCTTCGTTTTCTATGTAATCCGTATCTGTCATTTGATGGGCAAAGGTACAAAAAAACCACGCTGTAAAATACAACGTGGTTTTATCAAAGTTTATTTTTGAAGTCTTTTCTGATTAACACTTAGAACCTTCAGTGTGATCTTCTCCACATTTTGAAGTAGAATCAGAAGAATCTCCTTCTCCGCATTTTCCTTCCCCACATTTGTCAGCACATTTACCTTCGCTGCATTTTCCTTCACTACACTTTCCTTCATCACCATGGTCGCATGATTTTCCTTCAGCTTTGCATTTAGCAGGATCGCATGTGCCGTCTTTTTTGCATTTAGCAGGGTCACATTTTTCACCATCTTTACAACAACTAGCCGTCTCGTCAGTTACTTCGTTGTTTTCTTCGTTTTTTTCTTCACTTCCACCACAAGAAACAGTTGTTAAAGAAAATGTTAGGAACAATCCTAAAAATAATAATAGATTTTTCATTTTTGAATAAAAATTTTTAATGTTTGAATTGCAAAGTAATTGCTTTTATTTGATTCTAACAAGAAGATTGTTGTTTTTCCTTATTTATTGAAAAACTAATATGAATAAACAATTAATAATAAAAAATTACTTTTTGTTTTGTATTTGTTCATTTTTGTCTTGACACAAAAACGAACCAAAAAAGTCAAGTCTCATTTAAGGCAATTACTGTGTAACGCGTCATTACCGTTGCTACATGCTCTTTTCTTCCTTTTTGCAAAAGAAAGAACGCACTTTCGCAACTCCCAGACGCTATTGCTGTAAATGAGACGGATTTAATTTTTTTAAGAACAACATAGAGTTAAGACAACATTTCAGTAGTGACTAATTTTAAAAAATACTCAAATGTATTTGGAACAAATGTAAATAAGTAAGGACAAATGGGGCACTGAATAAAACACCATCGAATCGGTCTAAAATACCTCCATGACCGGGTAAAATATTTCCAGAATCCTTTACGCCAACACTTCTTTTGATTTGGCTTTCGGTAAGGTCTCCCAAAGTGCCAAAAACAACAATTAGCAAAGATATAATTACCCAGTGTAAAATATTACTCTCGGTAGTATAAGCAAAAATAAAACCTGCAATCACTGCAAAAACCATCCCTCCGATTGCCCCTTCCCAAGTTTTATTAGGGCTAATTCTCTCAAATAGTTTGTGCTTTCCAAATGCTTTTCCTGAGATATAAGCACCTGTATCATTTGCCCATTGAATTACAAAAAATGCCAATAAAAGAAGATAACTATAACCTTCTAGTTCCATTGTTTCGTTGTATTCTTCATTAAAAGTAAAGAAATTCAACATCGATAAAGGAATCACCACATAGAGAATACCCATTATCGAAAATGCAAAATTCGTAACTGGATAATCACTTCGTCTGAATAGTTCTAAAACAACTAATAAAACTAAAAGTGGAAAAATAAAAAGTAAATATTCAAATGTTACAAACGAACCAAAACTAAATAGTGTAATGATAGCATATATAATTCCACCAACTAAAGTCGCCACTCTTTTCTTAGGTTTGAAACCGCCCTTTTCCATTAATTTGAAAAACTCCACAAGTCCAAGCATGGAAACTATAAAGAAAAGAATTGCAACGGAATACTTGTTCCAAATTATGGAACCAATTAAGACGGATATAAATACCAATCCAGTCATGGCTCTAACTACAATTTCTTTCAAAATTATATTTTTAGTTCTGTTGGGTTTTCTGGCATTGGAAAGTCTTTGTTTTCGCCAAAAACATCACTTAAACTTTCTGGTTGCTTTTCTTCAATAGTTCCGAAAACTCTTTTACCAAATATTTTTTCTAAATCTTCTTTAAAAATCACTTCTTTTTTAAGAAGGATTTCAGCTAAAGCGATTAACTTATCTTTGTTTTCAGTTAGAATCTTAATAGCTCTTTGGTATTGAGA
This sequence comes from uncultured Flavobacteriales bacterium, assembly GCA_963922585.1. Taxonomy (GTDB): domain Bacteria; phylum Bacteroidota; class Bacteroidia; order Flavobacteriales_D; family Parvicellaceae; genus Parvicella. Next base: position 13,162 of record CAWUIK010000006.1, read on the forward strand.
TTCGATGATGTTTTTTACTTCAGAATCTATCGTTTTAGCAGTTTCTTCAGAATATGGTTTGGTAAACCCATATCTTTCTTGTGGGTCGTAATAAGAAATATTTCCTATTTTTTCGTTCAAACCATAAATAGTAACCATTGCTGTGGCTTGTTTGGTTACTTTTTCCAAATCGCTCAATGCTCCAGTACTTATTTTATTGAACATCAATTTTTCAGCAGCTCTACCACCCATTGCAGCACACATTTCATCTAGAATTTGTTCTGTGGTTGTGATTTGTCTCTCTTCTGGCAAATACCATGCAGCACCTAAACTTCTTCCTCTTGGAACAATAGTTACCTTTATCAACGGATTAGCATGTTCACACATCCATGATACTGTAGCATGTCCAGCCTCATGAAAAGCAATAGTTTTCTTTTCGTCTGGTGTGATGATTTTGTTCTTTTTCTCCAAACCACCCACAATTCTATCAACTGCATCCAAGAAATCTTGTTGTTCAACAGCAGGTTTTTTCTTACGTGCAGCAATTAGAGCAGCCTCATTACAAATGTTGGCAATATCCGCACCGCTGAAACCTGGAGTTTGTTTTGCCAAGAAATCTCTGTCTAAATTGTCGGCTAATTTCAATGGTTTTAAATGCACATCTAAGATTTGCCTTCTCTCGTTTAAATCTGGCATATCCACATAAATTTGCCTATCGAATCTTCCTGCTCTCATTAAAGCTTTGTCAAGCACATCTGCTCTATTTGTTGCAGCCAAAATGATAACACCACTGTTGGTGCCAAAACCATCCATTTCAGTCAATAATTGGTTAAGCGTATTTTCATGTTCGTCATTAGAACTCATATTGGCATTTCTTCCTCTGGCTTTACCAATAGCATCAATTTCATCAATAAAAATAATACATGGCGCTTTTTCTTTGGCTTGTCTAAACAAATCTCTTACTCTTGATGCTCCAACACCCACAAACATTTCTACAAAATCTGAACCTGAAAGAGAGAAGAAAGGAACTTTAGCTTCACCAGCAACAGCTTTGGCTAATAAAGTTTTTCCAGTACCTGGAGGTCCTACAAGTAATGCTCCTTTTGGAATTTTGGCTCCTAAATCGGTATATTTTTTTGGCTGTTTTAAGAATTCTACAATCTCTTGAATTTCTTCTTTAGCACCTTCTAATCCTGCTACGTCTTTAAAAGACACATTGGTGCTTTTTCCTTGTCCAAAAACTTGTGCTTTGGATTTCCCAATACTAAATATTTGGCTTCCGCCACCGCCACCACCAGACATTCTTCTCATGATGATAACCCAAATTACTATCATCAAACCAATAGGCAATATCCAACCTAGTAAATCTCTTCCCATGGTGTTGGTTTCTTCGATATTGTATTTGAAATTTGGATATTTTTCTGACCAAGCATCTAGTTTTGCGTCAAAATTTTCAGGGCTCAACAATTTAAAATAAAAGTGAGGACCTTTTTTAGGACCGCCAAGCACACTATTTTCTGCTTTTGGTTTATTTTTTTTTTCGTAAAAAGACAATTTTTTTCCCTCCTCATTAAGGTAAACCTCAACAAGACTTTTGTCCATTACAACGATTTTCTCTACCGCATTAGAATCTAATAACTGAGTCTCAAATTCTTTTTCAGTAATTTTTTTCATGTTGGTTCCCCAATCCATAAGGGTTAGTCCAATCAACACTATTGCAATAATTGCATATATCCAATAAAAATTAAAAGAGGGTTTATTACCCCCATTATTTCCTCCCAATGGATTTGGTTTTTTCTTATTATTCTCTGACATTATTGTTTTATTATTCTCTAAAAATTAATTCACTTCTATTCTTTCAATGGGTGCGTCTCCCCACAAACCTTCTAAATCGTAAAACACTCTAGACTCTCTTTGAAAAATATGTGCTACAACATCCACATAATCTTCTAAAAGCCATTCAGTGCTTTGTTTTCCTTCACTGTGCCAAGGTTTTTCTCCTAAATCCTCTAAAACAGTTTTGTATATCGAACCAGCAATTCCCTCCATGTGTGTATTGGAATCACCATGAGCGATTACAAAAAAATCAGATACTGCTCCACGAACATTTCTTAAGTCAATACAAACGATATCTTTCGCTTTCAGATTTTGCATCCCTTTGATTACAGCCTCTTTTAAAGCTTCTGAAGTAACATTTTTTTTCTTAGTCATTATTATTTTTCATCTTTGCTGAGCAAAAGTAACTAATTATTCTATTACAAGCTCAAAAGTCATATAAATTCAATGCAAATAAGGTATGCAATTTAACACCATTTTTACAGGAAAGCAATTTGTTGAATTAGATTCCGTGGATTCAACGAACAATTACGCTGCCAAACTGATAACACAGACAAAAGTACTAGATGGGACTGTAATAATGGCACACTTTCAAGAAAAGGGCCGTGGACAACAAGGTAACGAATGGCATTCTAACCCAAGCGAAAACCTTATGTGCTCTACTATTTATGTGCTGAATAAGTTGTCTTCTCAACATGTTTTTCAAGTCAGTAAAATGGCGGCATTGGCAGTAAAAGATACTTTAGAAAAACTACTCAACGAAACCGTTTTTATCAAATGGCCAAATGATATTTATATAAAAAACAAAAAAATATCAGGTATGCTTATTGAAAATCAATGGCAAGGCAATCGATTGATTACCATTATAGGAATTGGAATCAACGTGAATCAAACAGATTTTGAAAGTCATCTAAACGCTATGAGTTGTAAGTTGCTTTCCAACAAAAACTGGGATGTTAATATAGTTTTGAAAGAATTAATTGAAAACCTAGAAAGAAGATTTCTTCAACTTAGATCCGACCAAAAAAACTTATTGAACCAAGAATATACTGAAGGATTACTTTTTTATAATCAAAGTAGAAGTTTTAGAGCACAAAACGAACTTTTCCAAGGTAGAATTACAGAAGTTTTGGATTCTGGACATTTAATAATTACAACCCCAAGCGGAGAAGAAAGAATCTTTGCTTTTAAAGAAGTGGAGTTTGTTTTTTAGTTTCACAATTTAACAAAATGAAAATTTAACAATGTACCAATTGTTAATCATTCAACCGAACAACAAAAAACCAAAAAGATAAACCTTTCTTCCTTTACTTAATATCGTGTTTTTGTTTTTTAGAAATATCTTTGTAAAATTATACAACATAAAAATAATTGATAAGCAACGGCAGAATAATATTATTAGGAATACTTACCATTTTGGTATTTCCATTAGTAGGATTTGTTTTGTATTGGATTTTAGAAGGAAATTACCAATCATTTTTAACTATCTTCGAATCAAAAATTGGATTGCATTTTGAATTTCTAATTGGAATGTCTTCTGGATTTTTATTTGGATTTATGGCTTGGTGGCTTATTAAGTCTGAAATGCTAAAGCCCGTTTTAGAAAAATATGGTAACGTAATCCAATCTATGAAAATGAATTATTTTTCTATTGTTTTTGTGAGTATTTGCGCAGGTGTAGGTGAGGAAATTTTCTTTCGGGGTGTAATTCAAGATTATTTAGGTGTAATTATTACAGCGGTAATTTTTGTAGCAATTCACGGATACATCAGTTTTAAAGATTGGCGTATTTCGATTTATGGTATTTATTTGACTTTCGCAATCATTATGATAGGTTATATGGATTATTACTTTGGATTAACCACAGCCATGATGTCTCATACATGTATTGATATTGTACTTTTTTATAAATTAACAAAAACAAAAATTAGTGAGCAAAGAATTATTTGGAGTGAATAGTTTTTCCAAATGAAAAGGGTTTTAAGGAATCTCAAATTGTATTGTATAGAACAAAATAATGATGTACATTTGCTTTCATAAATCAAATCGACATGTATAAATATATTACAACAACATTAGCCTTTTCGTTGTTTCTTTCCGCTTGTACAGAAAGCAAGCCTGAAACAAAAACCGATGAAAACACTGCCGATGAGGCTCCAAAAACATTAGAGTCTTTGGATTTTACCTCATTAGACACCACCACAAGTCCTAAAGTAGATTTCTATCAGTTTGCTTGTGGAAACTGGTTGGCAAACAATCCAATTCCAGAGGAAGAAAGTATTTGGAGTAATTTCAATGTGCTAGATAATAGCAATAATGACATTTTAAAAACTTTATTGGAAGAAGCACAAAAAAATCCAGGTGAAAAAGGTCAAGCGAAACAATTTATAGGAGACTTATATCATTCTTTTTCGGATACAAACACAAGAAATGAAATGGGATTGAAACCTTTAGAAGGTTTACTTTCTGAAATAGATGCCATTGCTGATTTAGAAGGGTTGCAAAATCAAATCACAAAAATGCACGATTTAGGAATAAGTTCTGGGTTCTCAATTTATGTTTCTCAAGATGCGAAATTCAACGATAACTATGCAGTGTATCTTGAACAAGGAGGGTTAGGATTACCTAATAGAGAATATTATTTCAAAAAAGATGAGCGTTCTGTTACAATTAGAAACGCTTATCAAGAGCATTTGAATAAAATATTTCAAATGGCAACTACAGGTGAAGACAAAAACTTAGTGCCATTTACTTATGAATTGGAAGAACAATTAGCAGAAAAAAGTTGGCCACCTGCTCAACTAAGAGATATAGAAGCACAATACAACAAAATGACCATTGCAGATTTAGCGACAATGGCTCCTGGTTTTGATTGGGCTAAATATTTTGCTGACAGAAAAATTAGTGTTGATTCTGTAATAATAGGACAAAAGGATTTTTTCACCCAGTTTTCAAATGTTTTTAGCAATACTTCTATTGATGCTTGGAAAGCTTATTTAAAATGGAACGTTTTGAATGAAAGTGCAACTGCGCTTACTATGGACATGGAAAGATTGAACTTTGATTTCTACAGTACAGTAATGCGTGGAACTAAAAAAATGAAACCACTTTGGAAAAGAGGTGTAATGATGGTTTCAAGATCTCCTGTAGGACAATGTTTGGGTGAGGTTTTTGTTCAAGACAACTTTTCACAAGATGCCAAAAATAAAGTAAATGAAATGGTGGCTAATATCACCTTGGTTTTTGAAGAAAGAATAGAAACGCTAGATTGGATGAGTGCAGAGACAAAAGTGAAAGCCAAAGAAAAATTAGGCACTTTCGTAAGAAAATTAGGGTTTCCAGATGCATGGAAAACCTACCCAGGATTGGAAATATCTGCTGATAATTACTATCAAAATCAAATGAATTTAAGTCAGTTTTCTGTAAGAGAAAACTTTGAAAAACTTGGAAAAGAAATCGATAAAGATGAATGGCACATGGTACCTCAAATGGTGAATGCATATTACAATCCTCTTTTAAATGAGATTGTATTTCCTGCAGGAATTATGCAAAAACCTTTCTTCAGCGAAAACTTTGAAGACGCTGTAAACTATGCTAGAATGGGAGCAGTAATAGGGCATGAGTTAACCCACGGATTTGATGATCAAGGAAGTCAGTTTGATGCAACAGGCGCTATGGTAAATTGGTGGACACCAGAAGACAAAGCAAAATTTGATGCAAAAACACAACTTTTAATTGACCAGTACAATGCATTTGAAGTATTGGAAGGAGTATTCATTAATGGAGAGTTGACTCTAGGAGAGAATATCGCAGATTTAGGTGGTTTGACAATTGCTTATTATGCTTATCAAAAATCATTGGAAGGTAAAGAAGATACCCTTATCAATGGATATAATAACGCTCAAAGATTCTTTATCGCTTTTGGACATGTGTGGCAAAACAACATCAGAGAAAGTGCTTTGGTACAAAGAGTTAATACAGACCCACATTCACCAGGAAAATATAGAGTAAACGGAACTTTGGCAAATATGCCCGAATTTTTCAAAGCTTTTGATGTGCAAGAAGGAGATCCTATGAGACAACCAGCAGACAAAATTGCTAGGATTTGGTAGATTTAGGGGTTAGTTGTTTGTACTTGCAAAAAATTCTGAAGAACAATATACAAGACCTATCTCTTTAATTGGAGGTGGGTCTTTTTTTATAAACTAAACAAGTAAAAATATATCTTTGTAATCAGTGAAGTTTCTAAACAACATACTTAAGCAAATATTTATTTTTCCAGTTAGGATTTATCAATATGTGATTTCTCCGCTCACGCCTGGAAGTTGCAGACATGTTCCTACTTGTAGTAATTACACTGTAGAAGCCATCAAAGAATGGGGAGCGCTTAAAGGTACTTGGATGGGGCTAAAAAGACTGTCTAAATGTCATCCTTGGGGTTCGTCTGGTTACGATCCTGTACCGAAAAAAACTTGTGTAAAATGTGAAGCACAAAATTCCAAATAATGGTTTATTTTGAAGTTTTTATAGCACTATAAATTCTCGTCATTCCTGAATCTGAAGACATACTTAATGCTTGAATAATTCTTTTTTGAAGTTGAAGATATTCGTTTAGTTTTTGAATCTGATCTTCTTTTGAGGTTTCTTTGTTTGCCATAAAGTTTAATTTTATGCTACAAAGTTGAGAATTTGATGTGCTGTTGTCAATACCAATAAAAAGGTATTTTAACTTTTTTGAATCCTTTTTACTTACTGTGTAAAACGTTTTACAAAAAAAAAGCAATAATCCTACCCCCCATTATTAGTACCCGTATTACCTTTGCACATCTAAAAAAACAAACCGTTGCTATGAACCATAAAACAGAAGGTAGTTCTAACCTAAAATTAGCATGGTTTTTATTGATTCTGCTTTCAATTGTATGGGGTGCTTCGTATATTCTCATCAAATTATCACTCAAAGACACACAGGGAAATATCAGATTATTGCCAGATCAATTGGGTGCTGTAAGAATGGTTATTGCATCTATGGTTTTACTGCCATTTTTTATAAAATACTACAAAAACATAAAAAAGAAGCACGTTCCATTACTTTTGATAGCTGGTCTTTGTGGTAATGGTTTGCCAGCATTTCTTTTTGCGTATGCTCAGCAATATTTAGACAGCGCCATTACGGGTATGTTGAATTCTGTAGTTCCTATTTTTGCCATCACTATTTCGACTTTAGTTTTTGGTTTCAAAATTAAATGGAATCATATTTTGGGAATTGCAATTGGTGTTTCAGGAGCGTTTTTAATAGTTTACAGTAAATTGCAAAACGTAGTGATTACTTCAGACGAACTATTCCCATTTTTGTTGGTGGTTTTGGCCACTTTTTGTTATGCAACCAGCCTCAACGTTATCAAGTATACTTTGCCAGATTTAAGACCTATGACCATAACCTCCGCTTCTTTTCTTTTTGCTGGTGTCCCTAGTTTAATTTATCTTCTTTCTAATGGTTTTGTTTCACAACTGGTAAGTCAACCCAATATTATAGAAGGTGTTGGTTTTGTTTCTATTTTAGCAATCGTTGGGACTGCTGTGGCGGTTTATCTATTTAATCATTTGATACAAATTAGTTCGCCTGTTTTTGCGTCTTCAGTCACGTATTTTATTCCTGTTGTGGCAACTATTATGGGATTTCTTTTTGGTGAACAACTTTCTTATTATCAGTTGGCTGGTATGATTGTTTTGATTTTTGGGGTAATTTTAATTAATAGAAAAGCGAAAATCAAACCCCTACCTGATTTTGATTCAAAGTCTACTGTAAATAACTAAAGTCAAAATACGTTTCTGAAAAATAGTATAAACGTTTTATTTTTTAAAAAATTTATACACATGCAACCTTTTCTTTATATCTTTAGTCTATGACTTTAGAAAAGAAAGATATGAGTAACGAAGCTTTGATAGAGGCCTGCAATAATGGTGACGCTCGAGCTCAAAAAATTCTTTTTGAAAAGTTTGGCCCAAAATTGTATGCGGTTTGTATGCGCTATTCTAGTAGTCCTGAAGCAGCGCAAGACATGCTACAAGATGGGTTTGTAAAGATCTTTGAAAAATTAGTTTCCTACAAAGGAGAGGGCTCTTTTGAAGGGTGGATGAGAAGAGTTATTGTTAACACCTGTTTGGATGAAATAAGAAGAAACAAAAAACATCTTAACAACGTTGATATTGATGATGTTTCTTACTCCCTCACTCATAATGATTCTGTTCTAGATACTCTAGCAGCAGATGATTTATTGAAAATATTAAATAGCCTACCAATAGGATACAAAACCATATTCAACCTATATGTAATTGAGGGATATTCCCACAAAGAGATTGCAGAAGAATTGGAAATTACGGTTAGCACATCAAAGTCGCAATTCTCAAGGGCGAAAGCCATCTTGAGAGAAATTATTGAAAAACAGAAAATAGGATATGAGTCTTAAAGACCAAAATATAGAAGAATTATTTAGAATAGGATTAGAAGATTTAGAAATTCCTGTCGATGATAAAATGTGGAGTAATATCAGCCAAAGTATGGCAAGTAAAACTATTGCTAATACTTCGTCTGCTGTAACTTCTGCTACTATTAAAACCATTGCTTATATTGGCATTTCTGCTGTGGCTTGTACTGTAGCGGTATTTGCAACACTTTATTTGACAAATGATAATCTTGAGGTTAAAAACAACAATATTGTAAATTTTGAAGAAAAGCAAAATGAATCAAAGATTGAAAATGAAATTATAATTCATCCTGAAACTTCCGATACAGACACATTGTCTGATGATGCTCAATTGATAGAACAAATTATCAAAAAAGAAGATATCAAAACAGACCCTACAATTTCAGAAAAAGAAAAAGTAAGTGCTTCCAAGAAAATTGTTGTAGGATCTGAAGTGTCTCAATACCAAAAAAACAGTTCATGGGTAGATCAGTGTTTAACTAAACCTAAACCACATTTCACCAACTCTAATGAAGAAAACAACGAGACCTCTACACCAACAAATGAAAACGTTGAAACTGATAATTCAACAATAAAACCTGTAATAGAAGAATTAGAAAACGATAAAATTGTAGCTTCTATTGTAGCTTTACCTGTGGGGGGATATGCACCACTTGAAGTTTCATTCTCTCAATATGAAGAAAATGCTAAAATAAGTTGGGATTTTGGAGATGGAAAAACAAGTAATAAACTGAATCCATCTCATGTTTTTGAAAAATATGGAAATTATACGGTTACGCTTACTATAGTGGATGAAAAAGGAAATGTTTACAAAGATTATAAAGAAATTGAAGTTTTAGCAAGTAGTAAATTGGTTAAGATTCCGAATGTTTTCACCCCTAATAATGACGGTAATAATGATTATTTTCGAGTTGAAGGCGAAAATATTTCCGAATTCCAAATGGCAATTCTAAATGTAAATGGAGATTTGATTTATGAGTCCTCCAATATTGAGGATGAATGGGATGGAAACGATAAATTTGGTAAACCAGTATCAAACGGAACATATGTTATTGTTATAATAGCGAAAGGAGTAGATGGTAAAAAATACGACCATAAAGGTACTTTTGTTATTCAGAGATGACATTTTTTTATTTCTATTGTAATTTTAATGAAGCCTATTTGTTGAAAGTTACATGTTAAAAGTCAAGAAGTGGCATAGCTTATCTAGATGAAGCCTGAAACTGCTTCATTGAAGTTTTTTCTAAGAAGTAATTGTCTTGAGTCTTTTTTCTTTTATTGGCAAACTAAGATCTCATTTGTGAGTTTTCCATATTTTTCTGTATATTGTGACAAACACAAAAATTAATATTGTTATGAAAATCAAAGTTTTTAGTTCTCTGTTACTACTATTATTAACTTTCACGGGTCAGAAAATACTTGCTCAAGAAAATAATTATATGGAACTTTTGGTGATGTTGGTAGATGAAGATTTTGAAAAATGTGTTAAAAAATGTGAAAAATACATAGAGGATGAAAACACTAAAAAAGACCCTTTGCCACACCTTTATTTGTCAATGGCATATTACGAAATGAGTTTAGATAGTAAATATACAGAGGATTATCCCAAAGCTTTTTTTAATAGTTTGTCTTCTCTTATCAAATATAAAAGAGTAGATAAAGAGTTTGAATATAAAAATGATGCTTTGCCATACATTGAAAAAATTAAGTTTGTTTTGGCAGAAGAAATAGACAATTATCAGTTGGAAGATACCGAGAAAGCCTATAAAAAAATAAAAGGGTATTTAAAAAAAATTGTTAGAATAGACCCTGAAGATGCTGGTGCTGAATTGATGCTTGGGGTATATGAGTACAAGAGCAAAAACAAATCTGAGGGTAAAAAAATCATCAAAAAAGGCCTAGAAAGAATACAGCATGTAGCAGACTCTATTCCTTTTGCTGAACTTACAAAATCTCAACAACATTTTTACAAAAAAAGTCTAATGGCATATTACCATTTTAGATCTGGATATGACCCAACAGAGGCTTTAGAAATCTTATCATTAGGAGAATCTTTTTTCAAGAAAGATGAAGAAGCATGCCTTATAGAAGTGCAAGATTATAGAAAGTTACTAAAAGAGGTGAGTAATTAGAGTTTCCCCAATTCCTCCTTCACAAAACGAGCCAATTCACTTACATACGTTCTAGAAAAATCAAATTTTATGCCTGCAGCTTCATAGATTTCGGGAATGCTTTTGGTGTAGCCCAATGAAAGTGCATGTTTATATTTTTCTAACGTCTCTTTGGGATTTTGCTTGTAATTTCTCCAAAGCGCTATTGCTCCCAATTGCGCCATTCCGTATTCTATATAATAAAAAGGAACTTCATAAATGTGTAGTTGCTTTTGCCAAGTTACTTTTTGATAGGCTTTATAATTGGTCCAATCTGTAATTTTTGATGAAAACTGACCACTGATTTTCAACCACGCTTGATGTCTTTCTTCAATAGAATGTTCAGGATTTTCATACAACCAATGTTGGTATGCATCTACAGTGGCTACCCAAGGTAAAACCTCTAGAACACCTTCAAGTTGTTCTTTTTTTGCTTTTTTGAGATCTTCATCATCAGAATAAATCAAATCCCAATGTTCCATTGAAAACAATTCCATACTCATGGAAGCCAATTCGGCAATTTCGCTTGTTAGGTTTTTGAAAGGAGTAAGTGGCAATTCTCTACTCAAAAAACTATGAACAGCATGTCCTCCTTCGTGCACCATTGTCACCAAATCTCTATGAAGTCCAACACTATTCATAAAAATGAAAGGAACACCTATTTCATACAAAGGATAATTATAACCACCTGGTGCTTTACCTGTTTTAGATTCCAAATCCAAATGGTTCATTGCTTTCATGATTTCCAATCGCTCACCACAGTATGTGTCGATTTCAGAAAACAATGCAATGGTTTTGTCTAGCATTTCAGCGCCTGTATTAAAAGGCTTTAGCGGTGCTTTACCATCCAAGGAAACTGACAAATCATAAGGTTGAAGATTTTCAAATCCTAATTTGGTTTTTCGTTCTTCTAAAAAAGTAGTTATTAAAGGAACAATTTCCTTAGCAATACTTTCATGAAACTCAAAGCAATCTTTTACTTCATAGTCAAATCTACCCATTGACTGGAATTTGAAATCTCTGTAATTATCGAACCCTGCATTTTTTGCTGCTTTTGTTCTTAAGGCAACCATCTCAGTAAGAATAGCGTCCATTTCTTGAGCGTCTTCTAGTCTTCTTTTGGCAGTGATTTCAAAAACTTCTTTTCTTTCATTTCTGTCGGTACTTTTAAGAAAAGTTCCTGCTTGTTGCATGGTTATTTCTTCTCCATTGTAAGTAACAGTTTGCTTACCTGAAACGGCACCATACTTTTGTCCTAATTGAGCATCTTTTGCAAACAACTCATTGTTTTCGTCTCTGTAAATCTCAATGGCTTTTTCAACTCCTCTAAAATAAATATCAAAACCAGAATCAGTCAATTGTTTTTTAAATGGGCAGTCGTTAAGTTTTTTATTCAAAACATCATCATAAGGTGCAATCTTGGGGTTGATGTTGGTCACAAAATGTTCGTAGCTTTTTGCGGCTTCTTCATCTTTTGTGTTTACCGTCATTTTGATATATCTTCTGCCAACATTTTCGCTAAAAACTGCTTCGAGTTCGCTTCTGTCCTCAAGCCATTTGGTAAGATCTTCTTTACTTTCAATATTTCTATCTGCCAAATCTTTTAGAATAGGCTCCACAACTTCCCAATTGTCCAAATCTAAAGTTTCAGGAATAAATTTTCTCGTTGGTTTTTGAGGTATTTCTAATTGACTTTTCATATTTACTTTATTGTCCTTAGTGTTTAGTTTTGAGTCATTAGCATTTAGATTAGATAAAAGCCTTGAAGACAAAAGATAAAAGACTTTTTACAAGATATAAAGTCAGATGTAGATGATGTTATTTTCATTACAACTTCAAACCATAAACACCGAACATCGAAATCGCTAAATTTATTCCTCTTCAGAAGCCGCTTTCTTTGGTTTTGGTTTTGCTTTTGCCTTTGGTTTTGAAGGTGCTTTTTCATCAGAAGATTGCTCTTCCTTAGTTTCCTCTTCATACTTTAGCAAATCTGCTTTAATCAGAATGTTATACCATTGAAATAATTTTCTTACATCAGTATTAGTAACACGTTCTTCATCATATTCTGGCAAAACTTCTTTAAACGACTTACGCAATTTATCAATATCTTCTTTGTGGTCTAAAGCTTCTTTGCCTTTTAAATGCTCGTACATTTTCTTGTACACTTCATTCAATAAAATATCTTCTTCGATAGTATAAATACTTATGTCTTCCAAAGCACTTATTTTATTAGAAGCAAAAGCAGGAAACTTTCTCCCGTCTTCAATTGATTTTACAATCACATTATTCTTTCCTTGTGCCACTACTTGGTACAATCCTCCTTTTCCTGAAATTGAAATGATTCCTTTTAAACTCATGTATCTTTCTTTAAATAATATGCAAATAGAATAAAAATATTTTTAATTATTATCTATTCAGCACTATTTTATGAACAAACGGCCCATTTTCTGTGAATATTTTAATAAAATAGACTCCGTTGGGTTGATTTGAAATATCAAAAATGGATGTGTTCGATATATTTTGATGAGTTTTTATCACTTTTCCAATAGCGTCTAAAATGCTAATTTCAATGTTTTCAAATTCATGTTTAACAACAAAAACACCTTCTGTAGGATTTGGAAAAATTGAAAAGTTAATATGAGCAGTGGGTGAAACATTAACAGAATTGTATGAAAAAGGAGCAGAAATATTGCTGCATCCATTTGTTCCTATTACTTCAACAGTGTAAATTCCATTTTGAGTCGCAATAACCACGCTGTCCATTCCAGTATTAGCATAGTTACTTCCATCTAAATACCATTGATAATCCACAAAACCACTATTTGCAACTAATGAATCATAACTGAAATATAAAATTTGTGGATTGGGAAGCGAAAGCGCTTGTACTTCAAAAGTAGCAGAGTCGCTTGGGCAACCATCAACATCAAACCCAAAACCTACATACAAACTGTCGCCTGTATAATATCTTGGATTAGTAGCATTACCATCAGACCATATTGCAGAAATAATATCAACCCCCGAAATTTCTACTAAAACACTATCGCCTTCACAATGTGTGTAAGGAGCAGTAATTAAATTTATGGTAGGTTTTTCTTTTTCTACAATAATTAAATTTAAAGTATCACTTTTACAACCAGCCGAATCTGTGGTAATTACAAAAGTTGTATCACTCAAAGTGAAAATTTGGGAATAATTTGTGCTGCCATTTTCCCAAGTAACTGAAGTATAATTCGATAAAATAACAATAGAGGTGCTGTCGTCTTTACAAAAAAATGTTGAGCCCAGATGATTTGGAGTATAATTCGTTCCAACAATTGTCGCTAATCCATCTAATTTTCCATATCCAAAAGCAAAATTGGGTAAATTACTTCCAGTAAAATTATCCGTATAAGCATTAGAAGTAATCAAATCTATAAATTCCAATTGAGAAAGTGTTGGGCATTTTTCTAATAGTAAAGCACCTACACCTCCTACTACAGGAGAAGCCATTGAAGTTCCTCCATTGCTCATGTGCATTCCTCCTTTTCCCATAGTAGAATCTGTGTTGTTTGCAACCCACTGATTAATTCTAAAAATAGGCGCTGGACCTAAAGTAGTATGTCCAGAAGCAGCAATTTCAGGCTTTACATCGCCCAATCTGTTGGGACCTTTAGAAGAAGAACTGAATAACTTTCCTCTTTCAAAATTATTTGGATACCATCTGTCGTTGTATTTTCCAACATAACCAGAATCATTGGCATAATTAGCAACCGTTATAACATTGGGAGAACATTGAAAAGAACTCACAATACTTTGAAGCGTATCTGGATGCACATATTTTGTGATTTCAGGAAAAACTGCTACATCAGGAACAGTATCAATAATAGCACTCATTCCGTAGTTTGATCTACTCCAAACATCAAAACTTCCTATTCCAAAGGTTTCGAATCTAAAAAAATAATCACTACTATCGGGTTCAGGCATATAAACTTGAACTAAATATTGTCCGTCTCTTTGTTGCGCCCAAAATTGAACTGTGGCAATCACTTCGTTATTGTCATTTCTAATAGTGTCGTGTAATAATGTATTGAGATTGTTGGCAACATTTTGAAACTGTGTTCTGCTTCTAAAATCATAACTTGAACCTACTTTGTCTGCCCCTACTGCATATTGAACTTGATTAAATTCTGCAGTATCTGTCCACAATTCCCAAAAAGCGGCACTACCTCCAAAAGCAGAAGAAGGATTGTTGGCAAACCAAGTGAAACTAGTATCAGGAACAACATCCGTATGTAAATGATATTTTTGCCAATCACCACTGTTTCCAGCAGAAGCCACAAACAAACGACCTCTTTTTGATAGAATTAAACTATCAATATACAATGCATAAGGGTCAAGTCCATCATGAGAACCAAGATATGTACCTAAACTAGCATTGATAACACAAGGTTTGTTATATACATCTGCATAAGAATAAATATATTCTATTGCATCCACAACAGTTGCTAGCCAGTCAGTAGCATTGAATTTGCTTTCTACTGCAATGATATCTGCATCAGGAGCAACGCCTTTATTTCTTCCATTGGCAAGTCCGTTTCCTGCACCTGCACCAGAAACTGTAGAGCCATGTCCCCATTGATCTTGATTTGTGCAAGTTCCCGCATTGATTTGTGTACTGTCCCAGTGTTGACCATAGCCATAAGCAGCCGGAGTCAAAAAAGCGTTGTTAGCTTTAGTTTGGTCCCAAAGATGCAAAATTCTTGTTTTGTCGTTGGTATCTCTAAAATCTGGATGTGCAAAATCGATTCCTGTATCTATGAATCCATAAATCACTCCTGCACCGGTGTATGACTGATGCAAGGGGTTGATTCCGTTATGCACTCCATTGATTCTATTATTAACTCTCATGGTGTCGCTACTCATCACTTCTCCTTTGTAAGGTGCATAATCTATAGATGTAAAACGAGTGTCGTATACTAATTTTTTTACAGAACTGCCTGGAATTCTAATATACTGCCAGCCTTTGATACTTCCTCTGTAAATCCCTTTATTATTTTCTACAAAATCTTTAGCATCAGTTGAATTTCCTTTTACAAAAAGACCAATAAAATCAGTTGTGTCTGCTTGATGTTCAATAAAATATTGCAACCTAAAGTCAACGGGTAAATTTTCCTTAACTTGACCCAACAAAATAATGGGCAAGCATAAAACTATTGTTAAGATTAAAATTCTGCAAGTCATTGTAATTAAACTTTTGTAATGTAAATATACAAAGATTTCTATTGAAGGAGGAAAATGTTAGAGATAATTGCACAACAAAAAGTCTGTTTAACCGCAAAGTAAGCAAAGGCTAATCGCAAAGGCACGCAAAGTTTTTATATAATTACATCTTACATCAAACTTCTCAAATCACCCATCTTTCCTAAAATCTTAAATAGCAAGTATGATTTTAATACTTTTTTGAATATCTTTACGTTCTGAAAAATCAACAGTGTTAAATGGCAGACATCAAAAAAGGTATCATTCTGATTTTTTCGACTTTTGTGTCGCTTTCTTTTTGTGCTCAATATTACACTGGCTCAAATATTCAGTTTGGTCAAAATAGAGTTCAATATCATGATTTCTTTTGGCAGTTTTACGATTTCGAAAATTTCAAAGTATATTTTAATGCAGGTGGATCTGACAATGCGATTTACACCGCAAAATCTGCCGAAAGATACATCAAAGAATTAGAAGGAATTCTGAGTTTTGATTTCGATGAAAAAATTGAATTCGTTGTTTTTAATTCACAAGCACAATACAAAGAAAGTAATATCGGCCTTACCAATGAGTCTGAGTCTAATATTGGCGGAACTACCAGAATTATAGGAGAAAAGGTTTTTATTTATTACGAAGGAGATCATGACAAACTCGACAGACAAATTCGCTCTGGAATAGCCAGCATCATTGCATATAAAATGATGTTTGGAGGAAATTGGCGTGAAGTTCTAAGAAACAACTCTTTACTTTCTCTTCCAAGTTGGTATATTGATGGTTTTATTGCTTATATGGATGGTGATTGGACTACAGAAATTGACAACAAAGTAAAGTCTGAAGTGAAGAATGATTTATTTGACAATTTGAACAGACTTACGGGTGAAAAAGGAAAATTAGCGGGTCTTGCAATATGGAATTACGTAGCTGAAGTTTATGGTGAAAAAATGATTCCGAATGTTTTGTATATGACAAGATTAAGTAAAAATGTAGAAAGTGGATTTTTGTATGTTTTAGGTTCTGGTCTTTCTTCATTAAGTAGGGATGTGCGTGCCTATTATAATGCAAGATATAATGAAGACGCCAAAATATCAGCTCCAATCTCGGAAAATCAATTTGAATTGAAAATTAGGAAAAAATACTTTTACCATAATTTTACTGTAAGTCCTGATGGTCGATATGCGGCTTATGCCACCAACGAATTGGGTCAATATAAGGTTTGGCTTTACGATATTGAAAAAGAGAAATTAAAGAAAATTGCCAAAGGAGAACACAAACTCAATCGTTTGCCAGACTTGAGTTATCCGGTTTTGGCTTGGCACCCTAGTAGTAAAGCATTGACTTTTGCCACTGAAGAAAAAGGAGATTTGCTTTTGAATATTTATGATGTTGAAACACACAAAAACACTCCTAGAATTGTACCACAACTAACCAAAATTCTTTCCATGAATTACAATTCTGACGGGAAACAAATCGTAATGTCGGCTGTGCAAGAAGGTAAAACAAACATCTTTATTTATAACGTAATTGGAGGAAATAAAATACAAGTTACCAACGATATCTTTGACGATATTCATCCTTCATTTGTCGAAAATGATACTAAAATCATCTTTGCAAGTAACAGAATCGATGATACAATTAGAAAAAAAGTAGAACTTAAACAATACGCTCCCGAAACTGATATTTACATTGTGGACATAAGAAGACCTGATCAACCATTGCAGAGAATTACAAATACTCCACAAATAAATGAGGTACATCCTTATCTTTATGATGATAAACATTATACCTATTTGTCGGATCAAAATGGAATTTACAACAGGTATATAGCTTATTATGACAGTACAATAAGTTACATAGACACTTCTATTCATTATAGATATTTTTCTGTGGCAGACAAATTGACTAATTATCCTTCTAACCCAGAGTTTTATAAGGTGAATCCAAAGAATAAAACTTATAGTTTCATGATGAGAAATGAGGGAAAGTTCAAGTTTTACCAAGGAACTTACGAAAGAGATTTTGCAAATGAAGAGCCTTTGAAATATACTAAGTTTATGCAGAATAAACTAAAAATAAACAATGTTTATTATGAAGAAGAATCTGATATAGAGGTTTTGGAAATTAATGAAGATAGCAATGCTGTTGACATAAATAATTATCAATTTGGAGACAGACCACTTCAGCCTGTGGAGAAAACAAATTTTGAAGAAAATAAATCCATTGTTAAAATTGATGAAAAGGTAACCCCAAAAGATACTGCTTCAGTTATTCCTTTTGAATTACCTAGACAAGAATTGTACAAAATAAATTATGCAAATGATTACATAGTTTCTCAATTCGACAACAGTTTTTTGAATGAAACTTATCAAAGATTATCTCCTCAAGGATATATTAATCCTGGCTTTAATGGTATTTTTAAAGTTGGATTAAAGGACCTTTTCGAAGATTATAGAATCATTGCTGGATTCAGATATCCAGTGAATTTTACGAATACAGAATATTTATTATCCATTGAAAACCTAAAGCACAGACTTGATAAAAAGTATTTGCTTTCTAGAAGAGCATTTAGAGAAAATATTGGAGATTATTTCTTTAGTATTCAAAACTATGAATTCAAATACTTGCTCAAATATCCGTTTTCTGAGGTAAGTTCAGTTAGGCTAACAACCAATGCAAGATATGACAGAAATGTTCCTTTAAGCACAAGTGTTGCCGCGCTAAATGCAGAAAATAGTAACGATTTTTATGGAGGCTTGAAATTGGAATATATTTATGATGCTACTATAAATCTAGGCACAAACATAAACAATGGAACTCGTTTCAAAATGTGGGGAGAGTACATGCAACAATTGAATCAAAGTGAAGGTGATTTCTTTACATTTGGTTTTGATTTTAGACATTATCAAAAAATTCACAGAACGATAGTTTTTGCTTCAAGGATAGCCGCTTCTACTTCTATTGGAAGCCAAAGACTGGTGTATTTTATGGGTGGTGTAGACAACTGGATAGGACCAAAATTTGACAATTCAATTCAGATTTCTCCTTTTCAAAATTACCAGTTCCAAACGATTGCTACTCCAATGAGAGGTTTTCATCAAAATGCTAGAAATGGAAACTCTTTTGCTGTTATCAATAATGAGTTAAGATTTCCAGTATTTCAATATTTCGCTAAAAACCCTTTAAAATCTGATTTTATCAGTAATTTTATGATTATTGGTTTTGCTGATGTTGGTACCGCTTGGACAGGTACTAATCCTTACGATTTGGAAAATTCTTTCAATACAACCATTATAGAAGGGAAAAATTACCAGGTAATTTTAGAAAACCAAAAAGAACCAATAATTTATGGTTATGGAGGTGGATTGAGAACAAAAGTAATGGGCTATTATTTAAGATATGATTTGGCTTGGGGAGTTGACGATGGTATTATTTTAAAACCAGTAAATTATTTTTCTTTATCTTTAGATTTCTAAATGCAATTGTGAAAAAAATGGAAGTATCTACCATATTGATTTTGATGGGAATTGGCCTAATGGCAGGAATATTAAGTGGATTTGTAGGTGTAGGTGGTGGAATTGTAATTGTTCCTGCTTTGATTTATTTTCTGGGCTATGGTCAACTTCAAGCACAAGCAATGAGCCTTACTTTGATGTTGCCTCCTATTGGAGTGATGGCTTTTTATAATTATTATCAAAAAGGACATATAGACAATACTTCTTTAGGCTATGCAAGTATAATGGCGGTATTATTTATCGTTGGTGGTTATTTTGGAAGTAAATTAGCATTGAAAATTCCTGTAAATATTGTAAAATTAATTTTTGGTGTCATTATGTTGTATGTTGCAGTGAGAATGATTATCAGTGGTTGGTCGGTATTTACAGAAACAAGTAATGAAAGTTAACTTGATAGAAAAAATTAAAAATATAGCAGCGCATCTGTTTCCCGAAGTAGTAAAATACAGAAGGCATTTGCACCAGCATCCTGAATTGTCTTTTCAAGAATTTGAAACTTCAAAATACATTGCATCAATTTTAGATCAATATCAAATTCCTTATAATTCAAATATTGCAGGAACAGGAATTGTTGCAATTGTTGAGGGAAAAAACCCTTCTAAAAAAGTTATTGCTTTGAGAGGAGATATGGATGCACTTCCTATTCAAGAAGATACAGGTCTTGAATATGCATCTTTAAATAATGGTGTAATGCACGCTTGTGGACATGACATACATACTTCTTCTTTATTGGGTTGTGCGATAATTTTGAATCAAATAAAAGAATCGTTTGAAGGTACAGTAAAACTCATTTTTCAACCTGGAGAAGAGTTGTTGCCAGGAGGCGCAAAATTGATGATTGAGGAAGGCGTTTTAGAAAACCCAAAAGTTGAAAACATTATTGGTCAGCATGTTTTTCCCGATTTAGAAGTAGGAAAAGTAGGTTTTAGAAAAGGAATGTACATGGCTTCTGCTGATGAAATTTACATTACTGTAACTGGAAAAGGCGGGCATGCAGCGCTACCTCATAAAGTGATTGACCCGATCTTAATCTCTAGTCATTTGATTGTCGCTTTACAACAAATTGTAAGTAGAAATGCTAATCCTAGCACTCCTTCTGTTTTATCTTTTGGATACATTGAAGGAAAAGGCGCCACCAATGTGATTCCTAATGAAGTTTCACTGAAAGGTACTTTCAGAACTTTTGACGAAACTTGGAGAAAAGAAGCTCATAAAAAAATAAAATCCATTGCTCAGGGAATTGTAGAAAGCATGGGTGGCAAAATTGAAGTTGATATCAAAGTGGGTTATCCTTTTTTAATAAATGATGAGGCGACAACAAACATTGCGCAACAAGCCGCTATAGAATATTTGGGTAAAGAAAATGTGGTTGATTTAGATCTCAGAATGACTGCCGAAGATTTTGCGTATTATAGTCAAGTTTGCAAGGGCTGTTTTTATAGATTAGGCACTTCCAATTTTGAACAAAATATTACGGGTGCTTTACATCATCCCAAACTACTTCTTGACGACAGCGCTCTTGAAATCTCCATTGGATTGATGAGTTATATTGCAATTAAGCAACTTTCTTAAAAACCTCACCAAAAGATTCATTTTTTATTTTACTGTAAAACAGTTTGTTATGTTTTTGCATTTGTTAAACTCGATTTTTTTTTGTATTATTAGCCATTATGCAAAACGAAATAATAAAAATTTACAAAACACAAATTCACAAATTAAATCTTTCACAAAAAGAGGTTTTAAGTTCTACTACTAAAATCAAAGAACGTAAAAACTTGCTCACAGCAGTTATTAAACTAAAAGATGGAGATGGAAAAGTAAACATCACGATTCAAACAGAAGATCGAGGAGATTTTAAAATATATTCTGCTGTTTTGATGTCTGGAAAAGATTTTGTAGAACTCAAAGGAGGCTATTATTTGCCTATTAGATGTATAAAAAAGGTAAGTATTTAACGTATAAATTAAATAGAATTTTCAAAAAAAGTAAAATTATAAAATGGAAGTAAAACACATTGTTCAAACCAACCAAAAAAACAATTCAACAGATTTAGAAAAAAGTGAAGTAGCTCAATTTTTGTTCAAACATCTAGAACAATATGGAGATGAATTAAAATATATCAGAAAAGCCATTGATTACATTTTTGATGTAAATGGAGGGTCTATGGTAATACAAAAAACGGACAATCAAATTAGCGGTGCGGTGGTTATCAACAAAACAGGAATGTCGGGCTATATTCCTGAAAACATACTTGTGTACATTGCTATGGATTCCAAACATAGAGGCAAAGGTCTTGGTAAAAAATTGATGCAAGAAGCCATAGAAAGTGTGGAAGGAGATATTGCGCTGCACGTTGAGAAAGATAATCCAGCACGATTTTTATATGAAAACTTAGGGTTCAAAAATCCATATTTAGAAATGAGGTTAAAAAGAAAATAATGAACATTTCCAAATTAATAGAAATAAGAAAACACCTTCATAAGCACCCTGAAACTTCAGACAATGAAATAGAAACGTCCAGTTTTATCTTACAAACCTTACAATCAATTGCTCCCAATTCCGAAATTCTTAAATTAAAAAACCGTGCTGTTTTAGCCACTTTTAAATCAGAAAACAAAGGCGAAAGCATCTTATTGAGATGTGATATGGATGCTTTGAATATTCAAGAAATAAATACATTTGAACATCAATCTATACACAAAGGAATTGCTCATAAGTGTGGTCACGATGGTCACTCAACCATAATGTTGGGTGTGGCAATGCACTTAGCAAACCATCCAATTGAAAAAGGCAGTGTAACGCTTCTTTTTCAACCTTCAGAAGAAAATGGAAAAGGGGCTTTGGGTGTTTTGAATGACGAAACTTTCAAAAATAATTTTAACCCTGATTATGTTTTTGCGCTTCACAATACACCTGGATTTCCAATGGGAGCGATTATCTTAAAGGAAAATAATTTTAATCCTGCTGTAATCAGTTTAGTAGTAACTTTTGAAGGGAAAACAGCCCATGCAGCTGAACCTGAACAAGGCACTAATCCCTGTTACGCCATTGCTGAATTATTGACGCTCACGAGAGCGCACCAAAATACAGATCAAAATTCTAGTAATTTTAGTTTGATTACGCCTGTTCATGGAAAATATGGTTCTGAAGATTACGGAATTGCAGCAGGAAATGGGAAAATAGGATTTACGCTGAGGACTTGGAATAATCAAAAATTAGAAGTGCTTCAAAATTGGTTACTAGAAACAATTAAATCCATTGCTCAGAAAGAGCATTTGGAATACAAAGTAGATTGGACACAATCCTTCAAAAGTTCAAATAATCATCCCGAAGCGGTTGAATTTATTAGAAAATCAGCTATCACTAATCAACTGAACATTATTGAAAAAACTGAACCTTTCAGATGGGGAGAAGATTTTGGATTGTTTACAGAAAAATACAAAGGAGCGATGTTTGCTCTTGGTGCTGGAGAAAACACCCCAGCATTACACAATCCAGATTATGATTTTCCAGATGAAATTATTACACCAGGCATACAAACATTTGTAGGAATTATTGATGAAATAGTATCCTCAAAGAACTAAAATATGAAAGAAACATCTTATATAGAAATAAGTAAATCAGCACTCGAATCGAATATTAAATTTATTAAAAATTACCTAAATCCAGAGGTGGAATTGGTGTCTGTGGTAAAAGGAAATGCTTATGGACACGGAATCGAAGAATTTGTTCCTCTAGCGCATGAAGTAGGCATAAATAGTTTTGCGGTTTTTAGTGCCTATGAAGCGTTTAGAGTAATCAAAGAAACTCCAAAACTCGATAGACTCATGATTATGGGGTTTATAGATGATGATGAATTAGAAGAAGTAATTGCTAAAGGAATTGAGTTTTTTGTGTATGACCAAAATAGACTACTAAAAGCCATAGAAATTTGTAAAAAAGAACACTTAAAAACCAAAATTCATCTCGAAGTTGAAACTGGATTGAATAGAACTGGATTTACAACAGAAGAATTAGATGAGGTACAAGAAATCATTGCTCAAAACAAAGATTATATTGTAAATGCTGGCGTTTGTTCTCATTTGGCAGGTGCAGAAAACATTTCGAATTATTATAGAATTAAGAACCAAATTATTAGTTTTCAAAAATCTGTAAAAAATTTAGAGCAAAATGGGTTGAACTTTGAAACCAAACATTTGGCTTGTTCAGCAGCAATTATTAATTATCCAAGGGTTGTTTTTAATTTGGTTAGGATCGGAATTATGCAATATGGTTTTTGGCCTAGCAATGAAGTAAAAATGGCTTTTATGGTAAAGCAAAAAAGCAATGAAGATCCTTTAAAAAGGGTCATTACTTGGAAAAGTAAAGTGATGAGTTTAAAAAAGGTTTCAAAAGGAGAATATATTGGATATGGAAATTCTCTACAGGCGGAAGTAGATATGAAAATCGCTGGAGTTCCTGTAGGTTACGCTCATGGCTTCAATAGATCTCTAAGTAATCAAGGTAAAGTATTGATAAAAGGCAAAAGGTTGGACGTAATTGGTGTTGTAAATATGAATATGATGCTTATCGACATTACATCGGTAGAAACTATAGAAATTGGAGATGAAGTAGTGTTGATAGGTTCTCAAGGAAATCAAAATATTTCTGTAGCATCATTTAGTGACCTAAGTAGCCAATTGAATTATGAAATGCTTTCGAGACTCCCCAATGATATTAATAGAAAAATTATAGCATAAAATGGCATTTATAGAACTTCATAGAGATAAACTAAAACACAATTATTCTTTTATAAAATCACTCCTTGACAAACACAATAAGGAATTGGCGGTCGTTTCAAAGTTGCTTTGTGGAAACAGAAAATATCTAACTGAGTTAATAAACCTTGGCGTAAAGGAAATCTGTGATTCACGAGTAAGTAATCTCAAAATTATCAAAGAATTAAATCCAAACATTCAGACTGTTTATATCAAACCTCCTGCAAAAAGAAGTATTAAAAGTATTGTAAAATATGCCGATGCTAGTTTCAATTCTTCTTATGAAACCATCAAAATGCTATCTGATGAAGCGCATCTTCAAGGTAAAATTCACAAAATCATTATCATGATAGAAATGGGAGATTTGAGAGAAGGCATCATGGGGGAAAATTTGTTGGATTTTTATGAAAAGATATTTAAACTTCAAAATATCAAAGTAACTGGAATTGGAACCAATTTGAACTGCATGAGTGGAGTATTACCCTCACAAGATAAATTGATTCAATTGTCTCTTTACAAATTATTAGTAGAAACTAAATTCAACAGAAAAATACCTTGGGTAACAGGAGGAAGCTCTATTACATTACCTTTATTACACAAAGGACAAATACCAGAAGGCGTAAATCATTTTAGAATAGGAGAAACATTGTTTTTTGGAACCAATCTTATCGAAGAAAAACCCTACAAAGGAATGAAGCAGGATGTTTTTGTCTTATACACAGAAATTATTGAAATTGAAGAAAAACCAATCATTCCTATTGGAGATTTGGCAGCAAATCCTTCTGGTGAATTGTTTGAAGTAAATGAAGTTGAATACGGTAAAACATCTATTAGAGCCATTGTGGACATTGGGTCCTTAGATATTTCAACAGATTTTCTTTTTCCCATGGATAAAGAAATTTCCATAATTGGAGCAAGTTCGGATATGTTGGTATTGGACTTGGGAAACAGGAAAAATGATTATAAAGTAGGAAATCTAATTCCATTTACACTTAAATACATGGGTGCACTTGGTCTTTTAAACTCTGATTATATTGAGAAAAAAGTTGTTTAGTGACACCGCTTTAAAGTTCCTTAATTGTTAGGTCTTTTGTACTATTCAAAATTACACCTATCAAAAAATTTAACTAATCTTTCAAATTATTATCGTTTTTCATTTGTGCAATACCCTTTTTTAGGTATTTTTGCGCTCTATTTAGATTTAGTTTAAATAAGAATAACTATGATACAAGTAAGTGATAATGCCAAAAAAAGAGCCATTCAGTTGATGGACGAAGACGAAAAACCCAACTGTTTTATTAGAGTAGGAGTAAAAGGCGGAGGCTGTTCTGGATTGATGTATGATTTATCTTTCGATAATCAAATCAATGAAGACGACAAAGAAATTGAAAGCAACGGCATTAAAGTCGTTGTGGACAAAAAGAGTTTTTTATATCTAGTAGGAACAACTTTAGATTATTCTGGAGGTTTGAACGGAAAAGGTTTTGTATTTGTAAATCCCAATGCTGAAAGAACCTGCGGTTGTGGAGAAAGTTTTTCGTTATAAATTAGAAATTAAAGAAAGAAGTAATGGGAATGAAATATACAGAGGAGGATTTAAAGGAAGAGTTGAAAACCAAAGAATACGAATTTGGATTTACTACAAATATAGAGTCAGATCGAGCTCCTAATGGTATTAATGAAGATATTATTAGATTTATTTCGGCCAAAAAACAAGAGCCCGAATGGCTTTTGGAATACAGATTAAACGCTCTAAAAGTCTGGCAACAAATGGTCGAGCCTGAATGGGCACACGTAAAATACGAAAAACCAAAATTTCAAGAAATTTCATATTATTCTGCTCCCAAAAAGAAAAAAGAATTAAAAAGTTTAGATGAAGTAGATCCAGAAATTCTAAGAACTATGGAACGTCTAGGAATTTCATTGGAAGAGCAGAAAAAGTTAACAGGAGTTGCAGTTGATTTTGTCATAGATTCTGTTTCTGTTGCAACCTCTTTTAAAGAAAAGTTGGCTGAACTGGGAATTATTTTTTGTTCATTCAGCGAAGCGGTTAAAGAGCATCCTGATTTGGTGAAAAAATATTTAGGAACTGTTGTTCCTACGGCTGATAATTTTTATGCAGCACTCAATTCGGCAGTTTTTTCTGATGGGTCTTTTTGCTATATCCCAAAAGGAGTAAGATGCCCAATGGAATTGTCAACATACTTTAGAATCAATGATTCTGGAACGGGACAATTTGAAAGAACATTGGTGATAGCAGACGAAGGAAGTTATGTAAGTTACCTCGAAGGATGTACTGCCCCTCAAAGAGATGAAAATCAATTGCACGCTGCTGTAGTAGAATTAATTGCATTGGACAATGCAGAGATTAAATACTCAACTGTCCAAAATTGGTATCCTGGAGATAAAAACGGAAAAGGTGGCGTTTTCAATTTTGTGACTAAAAGAGGTATTTGTTATAAAAATTCAAAAATTTCTTGGACGCAAGTAGAAACAGGAAGTGCCATCACTTGGAAATATCCTTCTTGTATTTTGAAAGGCGACAACTCAATTGGAGAGTTTTATTCAGTAGCGGTGACCAACAACTACCAAATGGCAGATACAGGAACCAAAATGATTCATATTGGAAAAAACACCAAAAGCACCATTATTTCTAAAGGGATTAGCGCAGGAAATAGTCACAATTCTTACCGAGGATTAGTAAAAATAGGAAAAGGAGCAACCAATTCGAGGAACTTTTCTCAATGTGACTCCCTATTAATGACAGATAGATGTGGAGCACATACGTATCCATATATTGAATGCGAAAATAGCACAGCACAATTAGAACACGAAGCCACAACAAGTAAAATTGGTGAGGATCAAGTTTTTTATTGCAAACAAAGAGGCATCAGCGAAGAAAGAGCCATCAGTTTGATTGTGAATGGATATGCCAAAGAAGTGTTAAATAAACTTCCAATGGAATTTGCTGTTGAAGCACAAAAACTTCTTGAAATTAGTTTAGAAAATTCTGTAGGATAAGAGAAAATAAAAAATTATAAGTAAATTAAAATGAGCAAAACAATTATAAATATCAAAAATCTTCACGCTTCAGTAGATGGGAAGGCAATTCTAAAAGGTATCAACTTGGAAGTAAAAGCTGGTGAAGTGCACGCGATTATGGGACCCAATGGTTCTGGTAAAAGTACGCTTTCTTCCGTTTTGGCAGGAAGAGAAGAGTTTGAAGTTACTGACGGTGAAGTAGATTATTTAGGACTTGATTTATTAGAACTAGAACCAGAAGAAAGAGCATGGGAAGGTTTGTTTTTGGCTTTTCAATATCCAGTCGAGATTCCAGGTGTTTCTAATATGAATTTTTTGAAAACCGCTTTGGCAGAAAAAGCAAAACACAAAGGATTGGAACCCGTTTCTTCAAAAGACTTTTTGAAATTGGTAAAAGAAAAATCTCAATTAGTTGAATTGAGCGATAAACTTAAAAATCGTTCGGTAAATGAAGGGTTTTCTGGTGGTGAGAAAAAGCGTAACGAAATCTTCCAAATGGCAATGCTTGAACCTACTTTATCAATTTTGGATGAAACAGATTCAGGATTAGACATTGATGCGTTGAGAATTGTAGCTCACGGTGTAAATACACTTAAAACATCTGAAAATGCATCTATAGTAATTACGCATTACCAAAGATTGTTGGATTATATCGTTCCAGATTTTGTTCACGTATTGCACGATGGAAAAATCATCAAAACAGGTGATAAAACGCTTGCTTTAGAACTCGAAGAGAGAGGATATGATTGGTTGGTAAAAGATTTAGTATAAAAAGCACTACAATGACATTTTTAAAAGAAAAAATATTTGACATCAAAACTTCACCCATAGACTCTGTGGAAGTTAAAAACGCACTCACGCAAGTTTCTGAAAGAGAATTTCCTCAAAGAAAAACAGAAGATTGGAGGTATGCCAAGTTGGGTAAAATTCTAAACAAAAACTATCAGTTTGACGCTAATGAAGTTACAGATATTTCCGATTTTCTAATACCCGATTTAGAGGTAGATTTAGTGGTTCTTGTTAATGGATTTTATAATGAGCAATTTTCTAAAATTAAAAGCCAAAACGGTGTCACAATACTTCCTATTGAAAAAGCAAGTCAATTGGAAACTTTCAAAAATCACTTTAATGTTTTGGCCAAAGAAAGTCAAGAAATTTTTACAAGTATCAATACAGCATACAATCAAGGTGGTGTATTTGTGTGGGTAGATAAAAATACTCAGGTAGAAAAACCTATTTATATACTAAATATAAATGCAGGAAATGGCGTAATTAGTAATGCGAGAAATTTAATTGTAGTAGAGCAAAGTTCCGAATTGAAAGTCATCCAAAGATATGTAACACAAAACGGAACCGAGAATTTCAACAATGCGCTCACTGAAGTTTTTGTAAAGCAAAATGCGAAAGTTACAATTGAAAAAATCCAAGATTTCTCGGAATTTGACAGACAAGTTTGTACAGAAGAAATACATCAAGAAAAAGATTCAAATTTCGTTATCAACACATTTACACTTTCGGGAGGGTTTATCAGAAATGGATTAAACATCAAAGTTGACGGCACCAATTGTTACTCCGAAATGAATGGATTATTCATTGGAAAAGGAGAGCAGTTTATCGACAATCATACTCGAATAGATCATTTAAAGAGCAATTGCATTTCAAGTGAACTTTACAAAGGCATTCTCAAAGATAATGCTACAGGAGTTTTCAACGGAAAGGTCATTGTGCACAAAGACGCACAAGTTATTGAAGCCTATCAACAAAACAAAAATGTATTGTTGTCAGACACTGCTTCAATGAACACCAAGCCAGAATTGGAAATTTTTGCAGATGACGTGAAATGTAGTCATGGAACCACAACCGGACAATTTGATGAGGAAGCTATTTTCTATTTACAAGCAAGAGGAATAAGTAAAAATGCAGCGAAAGAAATGCTGATTGGAGCTTTTGCAAACGAAGTTATTGAAAAAATTAGTGTGGATGCTGTTAGAGATTTTATGATGTCAAAATTGACTTAAAATTTATAGATTTAATCAGAAAACTCTACCGTTATCGTATCGTTCAGTTTGATGCCAAACAATTTGTTGGCACCACCACCCGAGCCGTCCACTCCTTTGTTGATAGCAATTTCTAAGAAGCCAGAGTTGCTAAAAATAGCCACTTTTTCACCTTCGGGAACTTCACTGTATTTTTTGTGAATCTTTGAAATTGTATAGTCAGCTCGAGTAAGATAAATCTTAAAACTCCTTCCGTTGGCTACTTCTTCAAAAGTTTCTTTGTTGATATTGGTAATTAGATTTCCATAAGTGTCTATGTAAGAAACCGTTCCTTTAATCACATTGGCTTCTACCGTAGCTCTAAACAAATGCCTTCTGTTGAGCTGTGTCACCTTTCTTCCAAGAGTTGCAATCGAAATATTTCTCGACAATTTACTAGCAACCTCTACAAAAATGTTTTTAGTGGGAAAAGATTGAGATAAATGTATGTAGTCATTGGCATCTATTTCATAGATATGCTCTGGAGTTTCATTGAAAACTAATGAAAATAAACCATTATTTGCTCCAATAAAAAAATGACCTTCGTGTTGTATCACAATGTGCTTTACGTGTTCCGTCTCTTCTGGGTTCACTCCCAATATATGTATTGTCCCAACAGGAAAATCCCTAAAACAGTTTTTTAATACATATGAAGCATGAGCAATATCAAAAGGTCTGATTTCATGACTGATGTCCACCACCAAAACCTCTTTCATTTTGGAATATATAGCGCCCTTAATTGAAGCAACATAATAGTCTTTGTTGCCCATATCTGTTATTAAAGTTACGATTCTCAAAATGATATTAGTATATTTTGCATCAAATAGAATAAAAAAAACAATAGTATATATACATTTTAAATAAATTTGCAAACATCATAAATTTAATTAGTTTCAATTTGATCGAAAAAACAATAGACCTTAGTGGTACGGACTTGCTTACTTTACTTGGAGTAAGAAATGTAAATTTAAAAATATTAGAACTCAATTTTCCAAAAGTTAAATTCATTAACAGAGGTAATGAGTTGGTTATTTTAGGTGAAGAAAACGAACTTAACTTGGTTGAGGTAAAAGTCAATGCAATAATTGAACATGTAGAAAAGTACAATGCTTTATCAGAAAACAATCTTTATAATATTTTAGAAAAAACCAAAGAAGAAGTGATTTTCGAGTCCAAAGGAGATGAAATTTTGGTGTATGGAAATAAAGGACTCAATGTTAAAGCGAGAACACTTAACCAAAGAAAGTTGGTGGACATGATTGACGAAAACGATATGCTTTTTGCAATTGGTCCAGCAGGTACAGGAAAAACATACACGGCCGTTGCTTTAGCAGTAAGAGCGCTCAAAAATAAAGAAGTAAGAAAGATAATCCTCACCAGACCTGCCGTAGAAGCGGGAGAAAACTTAGGGTTTTTACCTGGAGATTTAAAAGAAAAATTAGATCCTTATTTACAACCTTTGTATGATGGTTTGAGAGATATGATTCCTGCAGAAAAATTAGCAGATTATATAGAAACAGGGGTGATTCAGATTGCTCCACTGGCATTTATGCGTGGAAGAACCCTCGACAATGCTTTTGTAATTTTGGACGAAGGGCAAAATGCTACAGAAAACCAAATGAAAATGTTTTTAACCAGAATGGGAAAATCCGCAAAGTTTATTATTACAGGAGATGTAACCCAAATAGATTTGCCTAAAAATCAAAAATCTGGATTGCAAAAAGCACAAGACACTTTACAAGGCATAGAAGGGATAGGCTTCGTTTTTCTAGATGCACAAGATGTTGTAAGACACAAATTAGTGAAGAAAATAATCAAAGCGTTTGAATAATGTTTCCATTTTAAAATTTATGAGTAATATTTCCAGCAAAGATTATTGAGAACATGGAAATATATTAACAATAAAATCATTACTACACTAGTACATGCCGTTCCCTCATTATGTATTTGTTAATAAATTATAAATTTTTAGTTTTACAAAACCAATTGAAAATGAAAGGATTTGAAAATTTAATTAAAATTTTTTTAAAAAAAATGTTAAATTTTAATTCATAATCATTTACTTTGTGTGCTTGTTGAAAAAGAAGACAGTTAAAATTTTGGGGTTTTAAAAAGCGTAAGCCCTTGTTAATTAAATATTAAACTATGTTAAAAAGATTTACATTTTCATTGTTTCTAGTGTGTGCGTTTGTTGCTACATTCGCTCAAAACGGTTCCATCAAAGGAAAGGTACTTGACCCTAATGGTGAACCAATTCCATTTGCAAACGTTGCTTTGTATCAAAGTGGGAATCTTAAAACGGGTGTCTCTACCAATTTTGATGGAGAATTTAAAATTTCCAGTTTAGATGGAGGTACCTATGATTTGCAAGTTTCGTTTGTGGGTTACCAAACATACAAATTAGAAGGTTTAGTGGTTAAAAGTAACCAAATTGTTCCTTTGGATGATATTATGATGTCGGACAACACAACACTTGAAGAAGTAAAAGTGGTTTCGTACAAAGTTCCACTTATCGATAAAGATGGTGGTGCATCAGGAGGAACTGTAACTAGAGAAGATATTGCTAAGATGCCAGGTCGTTCTGCTGCGAGTATCGCTGCTACCGTTGGAGGTGTAGGACAAGATGGAAATGGTAATATTACATCTGTAAGAGGGTCTAGAGAAGATGCTACATATTATTTTATCGATGGTATTAAAGTTAGAGGTTCTACTTCGCTTCCTAAGGCGGCAATCGAAGAGGTTTCTGTTATGACTGGAGGTTTACCAGCAAACTATGGTGACGCAACTGGGGGTATTATATCTATTACAACAAGAGGTGCTTCTAGTTTTTATTTTGGAGGTATCGAAGCGGTTACTTCTGGGTTTAAAACAGGAGATAACCAATCAGTTGGTTTGGATAGATTTGGGTACAACTTAATTGAGGGTATTTTATCTGGTCCGCTTTTAATGAAGAAAGACAGTACAGGTCAAAAAACTGAGCCTATTCTTGGGTTCTTTATTTCAGGAAACTTTACTTCTCAATTAGATCCAAGACCTTTCGCAATTGATCAGTACAGATTGAAGCCTGAAGTAAGAGATGCTTTACTTGATCCTGAACAATTAGGGCCGCTTAGAACTGCTGCTAATGGTGTGGGAACATATTACAACACAGATTTCTTAAAAGAAGATGATTTCGAAAAAGTAAGATTTAGACAAAATGTTGGGTCAACTGCTGCTTCTCTTGCTGGTAAAATTGATGTGAATGCAGGGCCAAACGTCAACTTATCTTTTGGAGCTTCAGGAAACTACAACAGAAGGAATTTTACAAATAGTGGTGCAGACATGCTGATGAATTATGATAATAATCCTTTAGCAACTAACATAGACTGGAGAGCATATGGTAAATTCACGCAAAGATTCCAATCTCAGTTAGATGAGGAAGGAAAGTCAGGTGGTATTTCGAATGCTTTTTATACGATTATGGTGGATTTCTCAAAATCTACTCAAAGAGTAGAAGATGAGGTTCATAGAGACAAAGTTTTTAATTATGGCTATGTTGGTAAATTCGAGACTATTCAAGAGAAGTCTTATGGATTTAGAGATACCGATGGAGATTTTGTTCCAGATGAAAGATTCCACAATGGATACAACGATGTTGAAGTTATATTTACTCCATCAGATCAAAATGCAGATTTAGCTGCATTAACAAACCAGTATTTTTCATTGTTTGATCAAGTGGAAGATCACTATGAAAACTTTGACCAAATCAGAAATGGAGGTGGATTAGTAAACGGTGAAAGACCATTAGATGTATATAATTTATGGAGAAATATTGGATACAGATACAATGGATTTTCTAAAAATGATAACACTCAATTCAGGGTTACAGCAATGGGGTCTGCTGATATAGGAAATCATGCAGTAACTGTAGGTTTTGAGTATGAACAACGTGTAGACAGAGGTTTTAGTGTTGCTCCTATAGGACTTTGGTCAAATATGAGGTTGCTTGCTAATAGTCACATTGCTGAGTTGGATGTAGAAAATCCATACATTTCTAACTTTGGTTCTTTTAGATTGGTCGATTATGACAGATTGAATGCTGCTCCTGGGGATTATTCTGCCGATGATGCTCAATCATTTTTTGACTTTAACTTAAGAAACTCTTTAGGTTTGAATTCTGACGGTGTTGATTGGATTGACTTAGATGCTCAAGATCCTAATTTAATGACTCTTGATATGTTTAGTGCTGATGAATTGTTAAACCAAGGAAATAACTTTGTAACTTATTATGGTTATGATTACGCTGGAAATAAATTAAGCTCAAGAGCTTCTTTTGATGATTTCTTTAACCAAACGGATGAATATGGAAATAAATTAAGAACTATTGGTGCTTACGAGCCTATTTATATTTCTGGATATATTATGGATAAATTTGCATTCGATGATTTGATTTTCAACGTAGGTTTAAGGGTTGATAGATTTGATGCTAACCAACAAGTTTTAAAAGATCCATATTTGACTAAAGAAGCAAAAACAATTGCTGATGTTACTAGTATAGGTGGTAATGATGTTACTCACCCTACTAACTTACCTTCAAATGCGGTTGTTTATGTAAATGATGTAAATGATCCAACTTCTATTAGTGGATATAGAGTTAACTCTACTTGGTATAATGCTTCAGGTTCTGAAATTTCTGATCCAAGATTGATTAAAGGGTCAAGAAATAATGATCCAGACCCTT
This sequence comes from uncultured Flavobacteriales bacterium, assembly GCA_963922585.1. GTDB lineage: Bacteria > Bacteroidota > Bacteroidia > Flavobacteriales_D > Parvicellaceae > Parvicella. The sequence goes on from CAWUIK010000006.1 coordinate 46,914, forward strand.
ATTTAAATAATATTGGTCATGCAGACGAAATTCAAAGTAATGCGTTTGAAGATTACAAACCACAAATCACTGTAATGCCAAGGATTGCTTTCTCTTTCCCAATTTCTGATGAGGCTTTGTTCTTTGCACATTACGATGTATTGTCTAAAAGACCAACTACAGGAAATAGATTGAACATTATCGATTATTTCTATTTAGATCAAGGTTTGAATAATACACTAAACAACCCAAATCTTTTACCTGAATTAACAATTGATTATGAGTTAGGATTCCAACAAGTTCTTTCTAAAAAATCATCATTGAAATTATCAGGTTTCTACAGAGAACAAAGAAATCAAGTTACTTTAATTAACGTAGCAGGAGCTTATCCAAATTCATACAGAACATGGGGTAATAGAGATTTTGGAACTATTAAGGGTATTACTGCGTCATATGATTTGAGAAGAAGTGGAAATGTTTCATTAAGAGCGTCATATACACTTCAGTTTGCTGAAGGAACAGGTTCTGACCCTGCTTCACAAGCAACATTAATCAACTCTGGCCAACCTAATTTAAGAACTATTTTCCCTTATAACTATGATCAAAGACATCAATTGTCTGCTGCCTTAGATTACCGATATGGAGAAGGTAAAGATTACAATGGTCCAACAATTGGAAATGTTCAAATCTTTAAGAACATGGGGGCAAATATGACAACTTATATTGCATCAGGAACTCCTTATTCCGCTCAAAGCACAATTCTACCAACAGCATTTATTAACGCTGGTTCAGGAGGTATTAAAGGAACTGTAAACGGTTCTAGAAAACCAGGTTCTTTCAGAACTGATTTACAAATTGATAAAAATATTGTTTTGAAATTCGGTGAAGAAAAGAAAAAATCAGCGAACTTGAACGTCTACTTATTGGTAAACAACTTATTTAACTTTAGAAACGTACTTGATGTATATAGAGCAACCGGAAATGCTGAAGATGATGGGTATTTGAATGCTGCTCAATGGCAGTCTCAAATTCAAGCACAAAGAGATGTTGAGTCATTTACTCAGTATTATTTGATGAGAATGGATAACCCATTTAATTTTGGTATTCCAAGAACAATTAGACTAGGTGCTAAATTAGATTTTTAATAAAATAAATATATTCAAACATGAGAAGAATATTAACAACAATAACGGTAACCATTTTATTAGCGAACACCACTTTTGCTTGGAACGACCCAACAAAATCTGGAGCTAGTGGAAGTAGTACAAACACGTTGCAGTCAAAAGCTGCAAACTGTAGTCCTTCTATTGCGTCAAGATTTTTGGAGTACAACAATGTTTCTGCCCTTATAGAGGTAGGTGGTTCAATGTGGCAAGATAGAAATAATAATAGAGCCGCTTACGAAGTCCCTAAAGGTTCTGAGGAATTTTTAATGTTTGCAGGTGGTCTTTGGATGGGAGGAAAAGATGTTAACAACCAGTTGAAATTGGCTGCTGTAAAGTATAGACAAAGCGGAAATGATTTTTGGCCAGGGCCACTTACTGTAATAGCTGGTACTGGCGATATTTCTCAAGGAACATTAGATTATGGTCCTGCAGAGATTGAACCAGACGTTTGTAGTCAATATGATAAATTTTTCGATATCACTAGAAGAGAAGTAGAAGAGTTTGTAGCTTGGAATCAATGTAATTTAGATCCAGATTGTGATGCAGCTGATGAATATCCAAACTACGCTATTCCAACAAGTATCCTAAATTGGCCAGCTCACGGGGATGTTACAAGATTTCAAGATTTCTATTTAGCGCCTTTTAAAGATACTGATGGAGACGGTTTTTATAATCCTCAAGCAGGAGATTATCCATGGTATGATTTAAATAATGAAGTTGATTGTAGAGCTAGCCGTCAGGTTACATTATATGGAGATTTTACTAGATGGTGGGTTTTTAATGATAAAGGTAACGTACATACAGAAACTCAAGGTCCATCTATAGGTATGGAAATTAAAGCGCAAGCGTTTGCTTTTGCTACAAATGATGAAATTAATAACATGACTTTCTTTAACTTTGAAATGATTAACAGATCAACTCAAAGATTAAGAGACACTTATTTCGCAGTTTATTCAGATCCAGATATTGGTTGTTCAGATGAAGATTATATCGGATGTGATGTTGCAAGAGGGGTTGGATACGCGTATAATGGTAACAATGTTGATGCTTCTAATGGAGATCCTTGTACATTCCCAATTGGTCAAAATCCTCCTGCAATAGGAATAGATTTCTTTGAGGGTCCTTATCAAGATAATGATGGTATTGATAATCCATTAACGACTGATGTTCAAGTGGCTTTAGCACAAGATGGTATTCCTTATAGTGGTCTAGGTATAGGTTATGGAGATGGAGTTGTGGACAATGAAAGATTAGGAATGAAAAGGTTTGTTTATTATTCAAGAGGAGCACCTCCAGCTCAATCAGATCCAACTGTATTTACACAGTACTATAACTACATGGACGGAAAATGGATAGACAATGAAAGATTCGTTTATGGAGGATCTGGATATCCTGGAAGTCCAGGATCAACAAGTGTTTTTAGTGATTATATGTTTCCAGGAACATCTGACCCATTGTTTTGGGCAACAAAAGGTATAGTAACTGCCCCATTCGACTGGTCTGAGTCAACAAATGGAAATCCCCCTCAAGATAGAAGATGGGTTCAAGCAGCAGGACCTTTTACTTTAGAGCCAGGTGCATTAAATAATATTACTGTAGGTGTAGTTTATGGAAAAACCAGTAATGGTATTGCATACAATTCTGTAGAGTTAATGTTAAAAGCCGATGATAAAGCACAAGCTTTATTCGACAACTGTTTTAGAATCTTAAATGGACCAGATGCTCCTGACTTAACTGCTCAAGAATTAGATAGGGAGGTAATATTATATGTTACAAATAGAGAAGGTTTAAGTAACAACTACGTAAATTCACCAGAAGATTACGAAGAGTTAGATCCTATTATTTTAGCATTAAATGACCCAACTTATGATCCTTATTACAGATTTCAAGGATATAAAATTTATCAATTGAAAAATGAAGATGTTGGTCCTGATGAATTGGATAATGATACAAAAGCAAGATTAGTTGCTCAATGTGATAAAAAAGATGGAATAGGACAAATGATTAATTTCCCAATCGATCCAGATTTAGGTTTTCCAGTTGCTACTGAGATGGTAAATGGAGCTGATCAAGGTATTCAGCATTCTTTTAAAATCACTCAAGATTTATTTGCTCAAGGTTCTGACAAAGGTCTTGTGAATCATAAGAAATATTACTACATGGCAATTTCATATGCACATAATTATTACAAACCATTTACACTAGGTAGTGATGGACAACAATATCCATACTTATCAGGACGTAAAGCCGCAGTAGGTGCTATTCAGGCAATTACTGTTATCCCTCATATTCCTGTTTCTGAAGCAGGAGGAACTGTTCAATTAGCTGACTATGGTTATGGACCTAAAATTACTAGAGTTGAAGGTAATGGTAGTGGGCCATCTAATTTACTATTCTTAACACCTGAATCTGAAGCAGATATTGTTGCAAACTTTACACCTGATAGAGTTACATACGAAAACGCTTCAGGTCCGATAAATATTAAAGTAATCGATCCTCTAAATGTTAAAGGTGGGAAATACAAATTATGGTTTACAGATTATTCAGCAACATGTAATAATAACAAACTAGATACTTTAGATTGGATTTGTGTTAGAACTTTAGGTTCAGAAGTAGATACTGTGTTTAGTGAAATGTCTATTGAAATTGGAAATGAACAAATAATTCCTGAATGGGGAATTTCAATTAACGTAGAACAATATTTCCCAGATAATATTTCGGGAAGAGAATTAACCGACTTATTGTATCATGAATTAACTTTTGCTGATTCATCTAAAAGATGGTTGGCGGGTGTACCAAATTCAGATGGATTTACTGCTCAAAACTGGATTGAGTCTGGAACTTCTGATGACTCAACAAGTGCTTGTGGAAGTAATACAGATTGGAAAGATCAAATCGGTGTAGATGACGAACAAGTTTTTGAAGGGGTAATAGATGGAACTTGGGCTCCAGCTAAATTAGTAAGAAACATGGATTGTTACCATATGCCTTTCCCTTCAAACTGGGCAAGTATTAGTGGAGGAATTGGTACTCATCATTCTCATTCTGTAGATATTGTATTCACAAATGACAAATCTAAATGGACAAGAGTACCCGTTTTAGAAACACAAGATGACCCTAATTTATCTTGGAATAATAACACAAACAAACTAAGAGTTAAGAAACTGCCTTCTAAAGACAAGAATGGTAATTCTGCCGCAACAGGTTCAGGAAGTAGTTCAAACATCAACGATGCAAACTTTATATCAGATGTTGGTATGAGTTGGTTCCCTGGTTATGCAATAGATGTAACAACAGGTGAAAGACTTAATATGGCTTTCGGAGAAGATTCTTGGTTAGGAAATGAGAACGGAAAAGATATGTTGTGGAACCCGACCAATAGAATGTTTACTCAGTTTGGTGAGGTATTATTTGGAGGTAAGCATTATGTTTACATTTTTAAAAATTATAGAAGAGAACAATCTACTCAAAATAATTTTGACGACAATATGCCTGCATATGATCATGGACAATACTTATATGAAAAATTAATTGTGCCAACTAATCCTAGTACTGCAGATAATCTAAAAGTTTGGAGAGCATGTTCTTGGGTAGGTATGCCAATGTTGTCAGAAACTGCAGCAAATATAGAAAGTACTGATCCATATGCCTTTATTGAAACTGAAGCTAGAATACAAATTAGAACAGCTCAAAAATACCAAAGACATTCTTCAAACAATGTTTGGTTTGGTGACTGTAATCAAGCTGGACCAAGTCAAAATAATTGGTATAATTTGTATGAGTTTGATATGGATGAAATTGCTACTGTAACAGGAGATGCTAATGCAGCAGATAGTGCTATGGCTTTGATTAACATTGTACCTAATCCTTACTATGCATATTCTAACTATGAATTAAATAGATTAGAAAACTTAGTAAAAATTGTTAACTTACCTGATCAATGTACGATTAGAATATACAATATGGAGGGAACTTTAGTTAGAACTTTCTTAAAAGATAGTCCAATTACTTCAGTAGATTGGGATTTAAAAAATCATGTTGGAATTCCAATTGCAAGTGGAATGTATATCATTCATGTTGAAACTGAAATTAACGGTGAGAAAAAAGAAAGATTACTTAAATGGTTAGGTGTAATTAGACCTCCAGATTTAGAAAATTTCTAATTTGAACTTAAATTTATTTATAGATAAGAAATACTAATTATGATGAATAGTAAAAATATATTAATTGGAGTCTTGGTAAGTAGTGCTACTATTTTTTCTTCAAATCCAGTTTTTGCTGGAAATGAAGATAGAGCTGGTTCTGCAGGTTCTTCAGAATTGAATGTTAATCCTTGGTCTAGAGGTGCTGGTATGGGAACTGCTGGTTTAGCCTCTATGAATGGGTTAGAGTCAATGTTCTTCAATGTGGCTGGGCTTTCATATACTGAAGGAACTGAAATGGCATTTTCAAGATCAAATTGGCTTGGTCAATCAGCAGACATAAGTTTGAATGCTTTTGGACTTGCTAAGAAATTAGGAGAAACAGGTGCAATGGGTATTGCAATATCAAGTTTTAATTATGGAGATATTCCTATCACAACAACTGAACTTCCTGAAGGCGGTTTGGGAAATTATTCTCCTTCTGCTGTAAATATTTCAATGGGTTACTCTAAAAGATTTTCTCCTTCTATATCTGGAGGTTTGGCCTTAAAAATGGTGTCTCAACAAATTACAAACATTAGAACTCAAGGTGTTGCATTAGATGCTGGAATTAGATATGTAACTGGTGAAGAAGATCAAATTAAGTTTGCAATATCTTTGAGAAATGTTGGTCCTCCAATGAAATATAGAGGCGATGGATTATCTCAAGAAATTCAAAATCTTGATACTGAGTTATTACTAAATATGGAACATAGAGCAGCAGGTTACGAACTTCCTTCACAATTAAACATTGGAGGTGCTTATGATTTTATTTTTAGCGAAACATCTATACTTACAGCAGCTTTAACTTATACTGCAAACTCATTTACAAGAGACCAATGGAGATTAGGTGTTGAGTATAAATTAAATAGTGAAAAAGTCCATGTAGCATTCAGAGCAGGTTATGTTTACGAGTCTAATATCATTTCTAATGAAAATAGAGCAACTGCTTTAACTGGTCCAAGTGGTGGAGTAAGTATCGATTTCCCATTTGGTGAGAACGGAACTAAAGTTGGCTTAGATTACGCTGTTAGAACAAGTGTTTTAGGTTTAATTCATACTGTTGGAGCTAAGATTACAATCGGAGAAAAATAATATTCTTTATAAGAAAAAGTAAATATTTATAGAGAGTCCATCAAAGATGGACTCTTTGTAGTTTATATAATATTGATAAATACAATACTGTTATGTCTAAAATTAACTATTTTACAAAGGAAGGTCTTTTAAAATTAAAAAATGAAGTAAAACAACTCGAAACAGTTGAAAGACCTAAAATATCACAACAAATTGCAGAAGCAAGAGATAAAGGAGATTTATCTGAAAATGCCGAATATGATGCAGCAAAAGAGGCTCAAGGAATGCTTGAGGCCAGAATTGCAAAATTGAAAGAACAGTTATCAAACGCTAGAGTTATTGATGATTCTCAATTGGATAATTCAAAGGTTTTTATATTGAGCAAAGTAACTATTAAGAACATTAAAAACAATGCGACTATGGAATATACATTAGTAGCTGATGGTGAGGCAGATTTGAAATTAAAGAAAATATCAATTGACTCTCCCATCGGCAAAGGACTTTTGGGAAAATCGGTTGGAGAAATTGCTCCAGTTCAAACACCAGCAGGTATAATGGAATTTGAAATAGTAGATATTTCGAGATAATGGCAACTATTTTTTCTAAAATTATAAAAGGAGATATTCCTTGCTACAAAATTGCAGAAGATGAAAACTTTTTTGCTTTTTTAGACATCAACCCTATTGCTAAAGGACATACATTGGTAGTTCCAAAAATAGAAGTAGATAATTTTTTTCATTTGGATGATACTATTCTAATGTCTTATATGCCTTTTTGTAAAAAAGTAAGCATAGCCATAGAAAAAGTAGTGCCTTGTAATAGAGTAGGGATGTCTGTAATTGGTTTAGAAGTTCCTCATGCACATGTGCATTTAATTCCCCTAAATAACATGGGTGATGCGTCATTTTCGAAAAAGAAATTAGAATTCTCAAAAGAAGAATTTCAGGAAATCTCAAATGCCATTGCAAAACAATTCCAAATAGATTTTTTATAGAAAGATAATTCTTTCAACTTTACCTTTTGAATAATTAATTGAGATTTTCATCATCTCTTCGCTTCAATTTTATTTCTTTGTAATGTAAAACCTTTTTTTCATTCATGAATTAGGAAAAAATATAGCATTATGACATTAATTAAATCTATTTCTGGTATTAGAGGAACTATAGGAGGAAAACCCAATGAAGGTCTTTCACCTTTAGATATTGTAAAATTTACTTCTGCATACGGAACTTGGTTAATAGAAAACAACCCCAACATAAGTAAACTTAAAGTAGTTGTAGGTAGAGATGCCAGAATTTCAGGTTTAATGGTAAAAAACATTTGCCTCGGAACTCTTCAAGGGCTTGGGATAGATGTTATTGATTTGGACTTATCTACAACTCCTACAGTAGAAATAGCAGTACCTTTAGAAAATGCTCAAGGAGGTATAATTCTTACTGCAAGTCATAATCCTAAACAATGGAATGCATTAAAACTCCTAAACCATAAAGGAGAATTTATTTCAGAAAAGGAAGGTGCATCGATTTTAAAACTTGCAGAGAATGATGCATTTAATTATGCAGATGTAGACCATTTAGGTATCATAATTCCAAACGATACTTACCTTCAAAAACATATTGACATAGTTAAAAACTTGCCTTTGGTAGATGTAGAAGCTATTACAAAAGCAAATTTTACTATTGCTTGTGACTCTGTAAATAGTACAGGTGGGATGTTTGTTCCTGAATTATTGAGACAGTTAGGAGTTAAAAATATAATTTCACTTTATGACCAACCTAACGGTATATTTCCTCATAATCCAGAACCATTACCCGAAAACTTAACTGAAATTGCAGAAGTTATAAAAACACAAAAAGCAGATTTAGGAATTGTAGTTGATCCAGATGTAGATAGATTGGCTTTTGTATGCGAAGATGGAAGTATGTTCGGAGAAGAGTATACACTAGTAGCAATAAGTGATTATGTATTATCTCAAACGAAAGGTAATACCGTTTCTAATCTTTCTAGTACAAGAGCACTTAGAGATGTTACAGAAAAACATGGATGTAATTATGAAGCATCTGCAGTAGGAGAGGTGAATGTAGTTGAAAAAATGAAAGCAACGAATGCTATTATTGGTGGTGAAGGTAACGGAGGTATAATCTACCCTGAAGTGCATTACGGAAGAGATGCTTTAGTAGGAATTGGTTTGTTTTTAACCCAATTGGCTAAAGACGTAAGAAAAGTATCAGAACTCAAGGCTTCGTACCCTCAATACACGATTTCTAAAAATAAAATAGAACTCACTCCTACTATCAATGTAGATGATGTATTGTTAAAAATCAAAACTAAATATGCTGAGCAACCCATTAATGATATTGACGGAGTGAAAATAGAATTAGGCAACGAATGGGTGCATTTGAGAAAATCGAATACAGAACCTATTATAAGAATATATGCAGAAAGTACTTCTGAGTCTTCTGCAAATGCTCTGGGTGAAAGGTTTGTTAAAGAGCTGAAAGATTTGGCTGAAGGATAATCCTTTGAATTTTAATGCTATAGTTTCCCTCCTAAAGTCGGACGCCTATAATACAAACATCATCGACTTGCTCTAAGTCTCCTTTCCAAGATTCAAAGGATTCTAAAAGTTTTTGTTTTTGTTCAACCATAGATAAATGACGAATACTTAACAATAAAGATTTTAAGCTGCTGCTTTTTAGTTTTTTGCCTTTGGTTCCTCCAAATTGATCAACAAATCCATCTGAAAAAAGATAGAAGACGTCTCCTTTATGTATCGAAATACTTGAATAAGTAAAAGGCTTCGAAAAATCTGTTTTACCAATAGGTTGCTTGTCACCTTTGTATTCCTCAATTTCTTGAGCGTTTTTCCTTATTAACCATAAGGAATTATTCGCACCAGAAAACTCCATTTGAAAAGATTCAATTTCTTCGTTTGAGTTATTGTAATCATGAATCGAACATATAGCGATGTCCATTCCGTCCATCATTTTTTCTGAAGATTTAGCAAATTCACTTTCTACCAATTCTCTTGTTTTATTAAGGATTGAAGCAGGATTAGTCAAACCATATTCGTGAACACTTCTATTCAAACTATTGTTACACACCACACTTACCATGGCTCCAGGAACCCCATGTCCTGTACAATCTGCAGCAGCAATGAGAAGTTTGTTGTCTTTTTGTTCTAACCAATAGAAGTCTCCTGCTACAATATCTTTTGGTAAATATAAAACACAAATATCTTTAAAATTTGAAGCTATGGTTTCATCAGAAGGCAAAATGGCTGATTGTATTCTTTTAGCATAATTTATGGAGTCTAGAATCTCTTTATTTTTTACCTCTAATTCTATGTATGCTTTATCTATTTGAGATTTTCTAAAAGCGATAATTTCATTTTGTTTTCTAGTAATTTTAAGACGGTTGAAAAGGAAAATAAGAAATCCAATTATAAGAATAACCACAATTATAATAGCAATCAGAAGTATTTCTTGACGTTCTTCTTTTTGGTCAAATTCTAATTGCTTAATTTTTTTTTCCTTCTCGTTTTTGTATTCAAGAATATTTTTTACGATGTCTCTGTATTTGCTTTCTCCAGAAGTTTCTTTAAATGTTGTAGTATGAAACCTTAGATAGTCATAAGCATCTTTATAATTTTCATTGAGATAATTTACAGTTGCTAATTGTTCTGCTATTTGTATTTGATTGTCTTTAGAATTGGTTTCTTTTGCAAGTTGATTCGCTTGTAATAGAAAGTTTTGAGCATCAGTTAGGTTACCCTGTTTTAAATATACTTCAGCGAAATTCCTGTAAGTTTCAGCCAATCTTTTTTTATCTGCTATTTCAGCATATTTCAACAAGGCATTCTGAAAGTTTTCTAAAGAAAGTTCGAACTTATTTTTTTTGAGATAAGCTGACCCAATTAATAGATAGGAATCTGCAATACTTCTTTTATCATTGGTATTTAACCTATGTTCAAGTGCTTTGTTGTGATAAAATAATGCAGAATCGATTTGATTTTGTGCCATGTAAAAATATCCAAAGTAAGAGTAACTATATCCAATATCATAGTCATTGCCCAACTCAAGTCTTATAGAGAGCGATTTTTTATAATAAGGTATCGTCAAATCGGTATCACCAAGATTAAAATATATAAATCCAATGATTAAATTCGCTAAGCCTTGATCTTCCAAATTATTACACAATTCCGCAATTCTTAATCCTTCTACTGCATTTTCCATAGCAGCTTCAAAATCACTTTCATAAAGGTTGATATAGGCAAGATTGGTGTATGAAGATGCCAAACCTTTCCCCCAATTCAATTTTTTTGCATTTTGCAAAGCATCATTGACATTGGATTTTGCAAGTTCTAAATTTCCTTTGATGCGGTATGTGTTTGCAGTATCAATTTTTGAAATTACAACCAAACTATCTTCTTTGGAAACACTACTGTTATATGTTGGCTGTTCTTCTTTAGTGCAACTTGAAATGATTGCTACAAGAAAAAAAAACAATATGTAAATTCTAAAATTCAAATTACTGTTTATTTAATAATATAGTTTTAATAAGTTATAAAAAACTTTCATAATGTAGCATTTTAGCCTTTAAATTCTATCATACTTTACCCTTTAAACTTCGTTGCCAAATAATTCATACTTACTGTTCTGCTTACTTCGTTGTGAGGTAAGATTAAGTACTTCCAATCTTTGCCTTGGTTAGCTGCTGTGTATTCAGAAGCGTATTTACAGAAGCGTTCTGCTGCTGCTTTTTTGGCTAATACGGTTTCTTCTTCGGTTTGGTCGGAACGCTTGACCTCAAGCATATAAATGGTGCTTTCTGTTTCTACAATAAAGTCGGGTTCATACCTTTTTGAGTTGTTATCCCAATAAATTCTAAATTGGTTGGGTGCTGGTCTTAACCACTTGATTACTGTTGCATCATTTTCTAATACAAAGGCTAAATCTTGTTCGGCTTTACTATCAAACTTGTATTCAAAATGACAGGCTTTTTCAAAACCTCTGAATACATATTTAGGAATCATATTCGTAGGGCTTACAATGTCTCGATAGTCTTTGTAGCCTGCATTTACCAATGATGAGAAACTCCATTGCTCTATGCGAATAAAAGGAAACACTCTTGGGGCAACATAATCTGCTGAATGCAACTGAAAGTGCTGTTTCATTTGATTATATACCTTTTCCGCTATGGCTGCTTTGAATTGGAAGATTGCCGAAGGCAATTCTTCTTCGTTGCTTATATTGGCTTTTATAGCTTCGTAGGCTTGGGTAGATAATTGATAAAGCAACTCTGCGTTTTCATCATAATCAATTTCTGGGTAATCAATTAATTCTCCAATGATGAGTTTGATAGGATTGCCATACGAACCACTTGATTTTGCTTTGAGTGTTTCTACTTGCCTATCTTTTAAACCCATACGGATAATTTCTTGCTCTAAGGCTTGGAAATTGAATCCTGTAATGTCTAAATCAAATTGTTTGAACTCGGCTCTTGTTTCGCCTTGCACCAAGTCCATACGAGGAATTTCAATGATGTTCTTTTTGTATTCCGTTACCATTGTGTCATATATCACTTTGGCTTCTGCTACAATTTGAGCTGCAAACAAATTCCCTTGTCCTACGGATAGGTTTTTTTCTACTTGCCTTATTACTTTACGCTTAACTTCCTCTTTGCTTAAATCTTCAACACGTCTTACTTCGGGTAAACTCCCAAAATCAGGAAGTACATTAATAATTGCTTTTTTAGCATCTAAGTTGTTTTGTGCCTTTTGCTTGTCTTGTGGGTTGACAATAACATTGATTTTCTCTTGCTCCTTTACAAAGGTTTGCTCCATCACTGGCTGAGAGGTAACCACTACGGTTTTGGTAGATAAGTCTTCTTCGGCTATTTCTACAAAACTCATTTTATTTAATACCGAATTAGGGTCTTGGGCTGCTTCAATAACGGCATTGAAGTTTTCGTGAGCTACTAGGGTTAATTTATCAATTTTATCTACGCCTGTACGTTTGCCCTCATACGGTAATCTTAAACCTCTACCAATAGTTTGTTCGACTAATTTAATTGAGTCTGCACGTCTAATAGGTACAATGGTATAAAGGTTGGTGACATCCCAACCTTCCGCTAACATATTTACGTGTATAACTATCTCTATAGGATTCTCATTTGATTCTACGGATAATAATAATGCAGCATTTTCATCATCATTGTTTTTTGAATCTATCTGTAACACTTTGCCTTTGTATTGCCCATCATAAAACCCATCTGTATTGATGAGTTCGTATATTTCTTTGGCGTGGGATATGTCTTTACAAACTACTAAAATGAAAGGTTTTACCAATTTCACTTCGTTGTTTATGGAATAGATTTCCAGTTCGTTTTTCGTGTCTTGGTGTATGCTTATGGCATCTTCTAATTTGATGATTTCAACTTCACGATCACTTAAAGAGCCTTTTTGGAAATTCTTACGAGTGGCAATAGCCGGGTTCTTTACATACTTGCCATCTGACAAGGCTTGGGCTAAGGAATATTCAAACACTATGTTTTTGAATTGCTTGCCTTTTTCATCAAAAGGGGTTGCGGTCATTTCTATGCCT
>CAWUIK010000007.1:0-57704 GCA_963922585.1 uncultured Flavobacteriales bacterium
TAAGTCCAAAAGGAATCGGTGCAGAAGGTTTTATTCCTCCCACAACAGAGAAATTAACTTACACCATTTATTTTCAAAATACTGGAACAGCGAGTGCTATTAATGTAAACGTAATCGACACATTGGAAGCCAATTTATTGCCAAATACACTTCATATATTAGACGCAAGTCACAACATGACTCCAACTTGGGGAGCTGGAAACATTATTAAATTTAGTTTTCCAAATATTAACTTACCCGATAGTAATACCAACGAACCTTTGAGTCACGGGTTTGTGAGATTTGAAATCGATATGGCGCAAGGACTTACTCCAGGTACTGAAATAAAAAACAAGGTAGAAATTTACTTTGATTTTAACGCTCCTATTGTTACCAATTTTGCTACAAACACGGTTGAATTCCCAAGTAATATAGAAGAAAACAAGAGTTTACTTTCAGATTTTGGTGTAAAAGTATTTCCTAATCCTATGGATAAAACAACCTACTTTTCAATAGTAAATGAATCTTCAATCCAATCAAGATACATTTTATCAATTAAAGATTTGTCAGGAAAATTAGTTTACCAATCTCAAGAAACGAATGAAAAATTAATTACATTTCAGAAAGATAATTTGTCGAATGGTTTGTACATTTACGAATTGAAAAACACAAAAACATCGTCTTTTCAAACAGGAAAACTTATTATTAAATAATTGATGACAACTATAAAAGAAAAAGATCTATTAATCGCTCAGAAAAACATATTTGGTTATACACATCAAACTTCTGTTCTTACTTCTAGTTACATTGATTATCTAGCAGGGTGTGAGGTTTATTTTAAATGCGAAAACTTTCAAAAAATGGGAGCCTTCAAAATGCGAGGCGCTATCAATGCAATAATGCACTTAACTGAGGAAGAAAGACAAAAAGGCGTTGTGACGCATTCCTCTGGAAACTTTGCTCAAGCCGTTGCCCTTGGGGCAAAACTTTTGGATGTCAAAGCCTATGTTGTAATGCCTAGCAACGCTCCAAAAGTTAAAAAAAATGCAGTTTTAGATTATGGTGGAGAAGTAATCGATTGTGAACCAACCATAAAAGCTAGAGAAACCATGGCTGCCAAAGTACAACAAGAAAAAGGAGTTACTTTTTTGCATCCCTACAACCAAAATGAAGTCATTGCAGGACAAGGAACTGCTGCCATTGAATTGTTTAAAGAAATAGACGATTTAGAAATTATACTTACACCAGTGGGTGGTGGTGGATTAATCTCTGGAACAGCATTGGCTTGTCATTATTTCGCGCCAAATATTGAAGTAATAGGTGCAGAACCAGAAAATGTTGATGACGCTTATCGTTCGCTAATTTCAGGAAAAATTGAAATCAACGAAACCACAGATACTATTGCCGATGGTTTAAGAACAACTTTAGGAGACATTACTTTTCCTATTATTCAAGAGCATGTAAAAGAAATTCTTTTGGTTTCTGAAGCCGAAATTAAATTTGCTATGAAACTAATTTGGGAAAGAATGAAAATCATAGTTGAGCCTTCTTGTGCCGTTCCTCTAGCAGCAGTTTTGAGAAATAAATCTAAGTTTAAAAATAAAAAAATCGGAATTATACTAAGCGGAGGAAATGTAGACTTGACCTCATTTTTTGAGTCTTTATAAAAATTTTATTTGAAATCCAGATAATATTTTAGTCAAACATTTAATCCAAATGTAACTTTTCAAATAGGTGGTCGTCTTATCATCAAACAAGAAATTAAAACACAAAATAAAATGAAAAGACTATACACAACATGGATGGCTTTGATGATAATTGGAGTTTCCGCAGCACAAGAGGACAAATCAAATTTAAATGACGACACCACAAAAATCAAACTTGGTAATATGACCATCATTTTTGGAGATGGAGAAGAAGAAAACTTTGATTTTGAAAACGAAGAGGAGGAAGAAGAAAGTAAATTTAACGTTATTGGAGAAATGGCTATAGGAATGAATGGATGGCTTACCCCTTCAAATAATTACGTTTTTGATCCTCAATACGAAAACATGAGTATTAATTACAGTCGTTCACGAGCTTTTAGCGCCAACTTTATGTTACAGGGATTAGACCTCTTCAAAAAACGACTTTACTTTACACCTGGATTTGGAATAACATGGAACAACTATCATTTTAAAAACAATTCTGTAAATATTGGGACAGCAAACGATTCTACTAGATTTACTATAGATTCTGCAATTCAATACAATAAATACAAACTAAGAACTACTTACATTGAAGTCCCATTAATGATTGGTGCAAGAATTGGAAATGTAGAAAAAAATCATTTTACCATAGAAGGTGGAGTAATTGGTGGATTAAATATTTCTTCTATTGTCAAAGAAAAATTTGAAGTAGAAGGTATAAAAAACAAAAATAAAGTAAAAGACGACTTCAATATCAATCCTTTTAGATTGGATGCTGTAGTTAGAATGCGTTTCAGCGATTACTTTGGTATCTATGGGAGATATTCTTTAACCACAATGTTTGAAACAGGTAAAACACAGGAACTCTATCCATTTACAATAGGATTTGTGTTTGGCGGAATCTAAAAACATTGATCTGAGATTAAAAAAATTAAAAAAAGCCAATCTAATTAAAATTAGATTGGCTTTTAAACATAAACAAAACTTGATTTTTAAAATTTCTTGGATAATCCAATATTAGCGTATGACATTCCAAAACCTATGGATAGGTACAAAGACCAGTCAGACTCAAAATGATAACGTCCTCCCGCATACAATCCAAAGGTCATAGGTAAATAATTTCTCCTAGTTCTATGATCGTTATCAAAAACAAACCAATATCCAAAATCTGCTTTTGCAAATAAATCAAAATGATTAGGCATATCATCAATAAGCCAATCAAAATAATAATGAGCAACTAATCCTGGGTTTAGAATCAAAGAAGATCGATTTTCTTGCACAACAACTACGTCATTAATAATTTCAGTGTTATTATATCTTGTAGTTCCAAATCCTAATTTTGGTCCAATAGTTAAATTGTCATCCAGCATTTGTATTTCATACTCAGCTGTGATTAACCCTCCATAACCTCCATTATAACTTGGTCCTAAAAGTACATTCAAAGTTCCACTTGGTATGTCTTGAGATATTCCTCGAAAAGCAATCAGTAATAATATAATCAGTATTTTTTTCATTCGATTATTTTTAATTTATTACAGACTTGCAAGTGTTTCTTTTACAATTTTAGAAATCAATCCACCGTCTGCCTTACCATTGAGTTGACCCATTGCAGCACCCATAACCTTTCCCATATCTCCAGGTCCAGTTGCTCCGACTTTTGCAACCACTTCTTTTATGATAGCAGCAACTTGTTCTTCGCTCATTTGCTCTGGCAAATAGGTGTTAATGACATCGGCTTGAAACTTTTCTACAGAAGCCAAATCTTCTCGATTTTGTTCCTCGTAAATTTTAGTAGATTCTACTCTTTGTTTGTATAATCTTTTGAGAATTGCTAACTCATCTTCTTCAGTGATATTTCCACCACCTGCTTTTGTTGCTTCAAGCAGTAATGCCGATTTGATAGCTCTCAATGCTTCGAGCTTCTCTTTCTCTCTAGCCAACATCGCAGTTTTGATGTCTTGATTTATTTTTTCTGTTAAACTCATTTTTTTTTAGACTGTAAGACTCGAGACTAAAAGACCCAAGACTTGATTTGTACTTTTTTTAGATTCTATACGTTAGATTCTAGATTCTAGACGCTAGATTCTAGATTTTAGATTTTAGACTCTAAATTTGAAATTCAAGACTCAAAGTTTTAGACCTTATCTTATGGTCTAGTGTCTTTTAATCTTGAATCTTTATGTCTTATATCTAATTAATCCACATTATCATGTAAGAAAGAATTATTTCCACTCAACCCTGTTCTTTCGTTCCCTTCTTCATCTTTATAGTCGCTTAGTGAAAATCTAGATCTTGTGGTTTCTGAAGAATGATTGACATCATCTAATTTGATATTTCTTCTTAAATATGCAGGTTCTTTTTCAAGTTCATTCAAACCATCATGAGTATTCATTTTATCTCCAGTTTGTTTGATTCTTTCTAACCTCATTCTAGCCAACTCTGCATGCTCTTCTTTAGAAGGTTGTGTGGGCTGAGCACTTGTATTCCAAGGCTGAACATTACTTTCAGATGTTGATTTAATTTCTTTCTCAACTTCTGGTTCATCTTCTGTCAACAAATATCTCACAACATTATCTTGAGATTTAGATGGCGTTTCAGTCTGCTCTTGTCTAAATGAAACTTCTGGTTTACTCTCTTCTTTTTCATTTTCATCTTCAAGCCAAAGTTTCTTAACTTCTGGTTTTACTTCTTCTGATACAGGAGGCGTAAAATTCCATTCTGTTGATTGAGTTACTTCCTCTACATTATTATCTTTAGCTACGATTTCTTCTTTAGATTCTTCCTCTTCCTCTAGTTTATAAACTACTTTTTCATTTTCTGAAGCAGTAATTTCTTGTTCGTTTGTATTATCAACTTCTTGAATTGGCTCTTCTATGTTTTTATTGATCAAAAAAGGAGTTTCATTTGTATTTTCTACAGATTCTTTTTGCTCTTCTTTTTGAATACTATTTTGCACAGGGCTAAACATTGGACTCTCGATAGGTTGTGTAATCATAGTGGGTCTTTCTTCATCAAGACTTACCTTTACACGTTCTGGAGATTTTGGAGGCAAACCAGTATCAACAACAGATTTGAAACCTGTAGCAATTAAAGTAACACTTAATCTATCACCCAAAGACTCATCATATCCATGCCCCCAGATTACATCAGCAGTACTTCCAGCTTCATCTTGAATGTAGTCAGTGATGTCTGCAATTTCGTCCATCAAAACTTCTTTTGCTCCATAAGTAATATTTAATAAAACATACTTAGCACCTTGAATTTGATTATCATTCAATAATGGTGAAGCTAAAGCTTTTTCTACAGCAATTGTTGCTCTATTATCTCCTTCCGCTTCAGCAGATCCCATAATCGCAACTCCACTGTCTCTCATAACAGTGTTCACGTCATTGAAATCCACATTGATAGCTCCAGTTACAGAAATTACTTCAGCAATACCTTTTGCAGCTGTAGTCAACACATCATCCGCTTGAGAAAAAGCATTACCCAAAGTTAAATTACCGAACATCTCTCTTAGTTTATCGTTATTGATAATCAACAATGTATCAACCGAATTTCTCATTTTTTCGATACCTTCTTCAGCTTGTGTTCTTCTTTTTCTGCCTTCAAAAACAAATGGAACAGTAACTATACCAACAGTAAGAATTCCCATTTCTTTTGCTAATTTAGCAATCACAGGAGCTGCACCTGTACCAGTACCACCACCCATTCCGGCAGTAACAAATACCATTTTTGTATTCTTTTCTAAAATTTCCTTAATTTCATCAAGGTTTTCGATCGCTGCATTCATACCTACTTCAGGTAAAGAACCAGCACCACGTCCTTCTGTAAGGCTAGAACCTAATTGAATTTTTACTGGAACTGGACTTATATCCAATGCTTGTTGATCTGTGTTACAAACTAAGAAGTCAACTCCTTTAATTCCTTGTCTATACATGTGGTTGACAGCATTGCTCCCTCCACCACCTACACCTATCACTTTTATGATAGAAGAGGTATCTTTTGGTAAATCAAATTTCATCATTTTGTTTATGTTTTTGTTTGTTTGTTTTGTTTCTTCTTTCTTTAGACTCAAGACTGGAAGATTCAAGACTATAAGACTTATTTGGTCTTTTGTCTTAAAATCTTTTGTCTTTCTGTCATATTTACTCTAAATTATCATCAAACCAATTTTTAATTTTATCTAAAAACCCGCTTTTGTTTTTTACCGACTGTTGTCTGATGTTAACTGTTTGTTTACTATTTGTGCTGGTCTTAGCAATTTCTTTTTCAAACTGCTCAAAACCTTTAGCTACCAAACCAACACCTGTTGCAAATAATGGGCTTGTAACATTGATATTGGTATTGCTACTCAAATGTTCATTAGGATATCCTATTCTTGCATCCATTCCAGTGATGTATTCAAACAACTGAGTAATGTGTTTCATTTGAGAACCACCACCAGTAATTACAATACCTCCAATTAATTTTTTCTCGTATCCAGAGTTTTTGATTTCATAATAAACATGCTCAATAATCTCAGATAGTCTGGCATTTATAATATTAGACAAATTCTTTACAGAAATTTCTTTTGGTTCTCTTCCTCTCAAACCAGGTATACAAACTACTTCATTCTCTTGACTTGGAAGAGGTAGCGCAGTTCCAAATTTTGTTTTAAGTAACTCTGCTTGTTTTTTCATTATAGTACATCCTTCTTTGATGTCTTCAGTAAGAATGTCTCCTCCAAAAGGGATCACTGCTGTATGTCTAATGATTCCATCATGAAATATAGCTATATCTGTAGTTCCACCACCAATATCTACCAATACTACTCCAGCTTCTTTTTCTTCGTCACTTAATACAGAAGCAGAAGATGCCAATGGTTCTAAAATTAATTCAGAAACATCTAATCCTGCTTTATTGACACATCTGTAAATATTTTTAGCCGCAGCTACTTGCCCGGTGATAATATGAAAATTTGCCTCCAATTGAACACCTGCCATTCCAATAGGGTCTTTAATTCCCGTTTCTCTATCTACAATATATTCTTGAGGTAAAACGTGGATAATTTCTTCACCCGGATTAATTAAAATATTGTGCATATCTTTAATTAATGTATCTACATCTTGCTGATTGATTTCATGCTCATATGAAGCTCTTGTAATCATTCCTCTATGCTGTATACTTTTGATATGTTGACCAGCGATACCAACATTTACAACTTTTATACTTACACCAGATTTTGCTTCCGCTTCCTCTACAGCAGCCCTTATAGACTGTGTGGTTTGTTCAATATTAGATACAACACCTCTAGTCACTCCCAAACTAGGTGATTTTCCTACTCCAAGGATTTCAATTTTTCCGTGCTCTGTTTTTCGACCTACAAGACATGCTATTTTTGTGGTTCCGATATCAAGTCCAACTATTATTTCTGGTGCATCCATAATTTATGTTTTTTAGTTCTGTTTGTTTTGTTTTAATTTTAATTTTTTTTCGAGCAAACGATTTGATTTTTATACTTTAAATTTAAAGTATCGTACAAATTCATTTCTCTTACATTAATATCTTCAGATGTATAAAAAGTAACTAATCGACTTAGTTTATTTTCCATATCAGCAATAGTCCCTAGTAAAATTCTATGATTTCCAACTCTGGGTATCAGTTCAAACTCTTCATTCCAAGTTACAAAAACTTGAACAATCTGCGTAGATAAAAAATCGTCCTTTGAAATAGCCAATGCTAATTCGTAAACCTCATCCAAAACATGTAAATCACTAATACTATCATTAACGGCTATTTCTTTAATACTAGGTATTTCATTAAAAGGCTCATATATGCTCCCTGTAAAAACGGGTACTTTCGCAAGATAATCGCTAGATAAATGTATAATTTCTCCGTCTTCATCGATATAAAATCCCATTTTACCATCAGCTAAAAAAACTCTAGCAATAGGAAGTTGCTGCTCAATATCAATTTTAACTTTACCATTGTTAAACTTATATGCTTCAACATTTTTTACACCTGGTATTTCTTTTACTTTTTCTTCAATCCTATTAATTTCAATATCACCTAATTTTTGTCCATCAAAATGATAACCTAGATCATTCATCAAAGTGATTACTTTTTCTTCTGTCACAAAATTGTGATTGCCCGGTTTCATAATCTCAACTTCAGGTTTTGTAGTTGTAATATTGTCGTAGCCAGCATTTACAAATACTAAAAGCACCAATATTCCAATAGTGAAAATAGACCAACCTCCTATTTTTAAAACTTGCTTCATCATGACAATGCTAATTTTAGAGGTTCCACTAATCTATCTATATCTCCGGCACCAAGTGTCAATAAAACTTCAATGTTTTTAGACTTTACTTCATCTACTACTTTATAATCAGCAACAATCTTTACAGATTGATTTTGCATCAAATTTTTAAGCATTTTTGAATCTACTCCCTCTACAGGTAATTCTCTAGCAGGGTAAATATTCATCAGAATAACATCATCTAATAAATCTAAACTTTTAGCAAATCCTTCTGCAAAATCTCTTGTTCTAGAAAACAAATGGGGCTGAAATATTCCTGTAACTTTTTTGTTTGGGTATAATTCTTTAACAGAAGTAATACACATTTCTAATTCCTTAGGATGATGAGCATAATCATCAATATATGTTAAATCTGAATTGGAAATAATTCTTTCAAATCTTCTTTTTACACCTTTAAAACTTGCAAGTGCTTTTATAATTTCTTCTTTAGAAACTTCCAACAATTCACAAACCGCTATTGTTGCTAATGCATTTTCTAAGTTATGTCTTCCGGGAAGTCCTACTTGAATATTTTCATATGTATGACTTGACGTTTGCACATCAAAAACATAATTTCCATTGACAACTTTAACCGATTTTGCTTTAACATTTGCACTCTCTTCAAATCCATAAGTAATAAGATTCTTATGTTGTAAAGAAAGTCCGTCCTTCATTATCAACCATCCATCATAAGGAATTTTGTTTACAAACTCTTTGAACGATTGCAAAAGCATATCGTGACCGCCATAAATATCTAAGTGATCTGCATCTGTCGATGTTACTACTGCAATATTTGGAGACAAAGTGAGAAAAGACCTGTCGTATTCATCTGCTTCGACAATAGCAATTTTTGCTGCTTTATCCAAAATCAAATTGGAATGATAATTAGTAGCTATTCCACCTAAAAAAGCGTTACACCCCATTCCAGAATTTTTAAGTACGTGAGCAATCATAGAAGAAGTAGTAGTTTTCCCATGTGTTCCTGCTACAGCAACAGCAAAATTATCTACAGTAATCATTCCTAAAACTTCAGATCTTTTCAAAACTACGTTACCATTTTGCTTGTAAAATTCTAAAATTTTACTGCTTGAAGGAATAGCTGGAGTATAAACAATCAAAGCATTTGTATCTTTAAATTGTTCAGGAATTGAAAGAATAGTATCGTCAAAATGTATAAAAACATCTTCTTCTACTAGTTTTTTAGTCAATTCAGTTTCTGTTTTATCATATCCACCCACACGAACACCAATAGCATTGAAATATCTGGCAAGTGCACTCATACCAATGCCTCCGATACCTACAAAATAAATACTATTTAAGTTCTTCAATTCCATTCTATACTCGATGTTAAACACCAATTATTTTTAATATTTCATTACAAATATCATCGGCAGCATTAGGCTTTCCCAATGTTGCGATGTTCGTTTTTAATTCGTTCATTTTGTGCTCATCTTCAAGAAGAGACAATATACAGGTTACTAAGTTCGCATGTGCATCGATATCTTTTACAAGCAATGCTGCATTTTTATCAACAAGAGATTTTGCATTCTTTGTCTGATGATCCTCTGCAACATTTGGTGAAGGTACCAAAACACAAGGTTTTTTTACTAAGCACAACTCACTAACCGAAAGTGCTCCAGCCCTACTAATGACTACATCTGCAGCAGAGTAAGCCAAATCCATTCTATTTATAAATGCCATTGGTTTGATGTTGTCATCTTGATTTTCATCAGCCAATTTTTTCATTTCTTCAAAATATATTTTTCCTGTTTGCCAGATCAATTGCACTCCAGATTTTGACAATTCTTTCAATCCACTTGCGATACTATTGTTAATTGTTCTCGCTCCCAAACTTCCTCCAATGATTAATATCGTCTTTTTTT
This sequence comes from uncultured Flavobacteriales bacterium, assembly GCA_963922585.1. Lineage (GTDB taxonomy): Bacteria > Bacteroidota > Bacteroidia > Flavobacteriales_D > Parvicellaceae > Parvicella. The sequence goes on from CAWUIK010000007.1 coordinate 9,828, forward strand.
CAGGATTCAAACCAAAATGAGAAATAGCTTCCTCTCTTTTACCTTCCAGGGATAAAATATCTTTTCTTACAGGGTTTCCTGTGTGTACGATTTTTTCTTTTGGAAAAAACTGCTCCATATTGTCGTAAGCGACACAAATTTTCATTGCTTTTTTTGCCAAAATCTTATTTGTAACACCTGCATAAGAATTTTGCTCCTGTAATAGAGTGGGAACACCCAGTTTTCCTGCTTGCCTCAATAATGGACCACTTGCAAATCCCCCTACACCAATTGCAATCTGTGGATTAAAATCTTTCACAATCTTTTTAGCGGCTTTCAAACTAGACCATAATTTAAAAGGGAAATTCCAGTTTTTCCATATTTTTTTTCTTTGAAAACCAACAATATCAAGACCTTTTATGGGATAGCCAGCAGCAGGAACTTTTTCCATTTCCATTTTACCATTGGCACCAACAAAAAGAATATCAGCATCTGGATACTTTTCTTTAATGGCATTAGCTATTGCCAATGCAGGAAAGATATGACCTCCTGTTCCACCTCCTGATATAATTACTCTTGGTTTTGTCATAGATATTTAAGCTTCTTTTGTTTCTGTATTTTTACTAATATTTATAATAATTCCGATGGCGATACAAGTGAATAAAATAGATGTACCTCCCATACTAATGAGTGGTAATGGCTGACCTGTAACTGGTAATAAATTTACGCCAACACCCATATTTACTAATGCTTGTAAGACCAATAAAAAACTCAATCCAAATGCTACATACGCTCCAAAACTGCTATCCACTTTTAATGTAGTTCGAATGGCTCTAAAAAACAGCATCATATACAGCAATAATAATGTAACCCCACCAAACAAAGCACCGAACTCTTCTACAATAGTCGCAAATACAAAATCCGACTGTGCTGAATACGTATCGTTTTTGATATTACCTCTTCCAGGTCCTTGACCAATCCATCCTCCATTGGAAACCGCCATTTTGGCTTGGTTTGCTTGAAAATTATCAATCTTTGATTCTGAATCTGATGACGCTTCTGATTCACTACTTAAAAAAGACACCATTCTTGTTTCCCAAGTAGCTGCTCTAGGTAAAATGCCTGTAGCTTTATTGATCATTATTAACATAAAAAAAAGTAGTACTGCACCACCTATAATTGCACCTAAATGTTTGAGTGATACACCACCAACAAAAAGCATCACAAAACAAACTGTACCTAATAGAAAAGCAGTTGAAAAATCAGCAGGAAGTATCAAACCACAAATCAAACCAATGGGAATGAGAATAGGCAGCACCCCTTCTTTAAAATCACTAATTTTTTCTTTCTTAAGCGTTAACATTCTTGCAACATAAAGAACGAGAACAATTTTGGCTAAATCGGAGGGCTGAAAACCCATAATCCACCTTTGCGCAGAATTGATATTTTTACCAAAAACCAAAGTAACCAAGAGTAAAATACCTGCAATCCAAATTCCCATTTGGGCAATTCTAGAAAAGTATTTAAACTTAAAATGTTGCAAATAAATCATAATCACCAAACCCAATACAAGGATAGCAACATGCTTAAACCAAAATGGGCTAGCATTTCCATCTGTGAGTCGATATGCCATATTGGAACTTGCGCTTAAAGCAATAACTGATGATGCCAACACCAACAGTATTACTATAGCCCAAATGGATCTATCACCTTTTAGATATTTATCTGCTATTTCTTGCATTCATTTATTTGAGTTTGAGGTTCGAGGTTTGTAGTTTGTAGTTTTTATTTAACTTCAAACTCCGAACTACAGACTATTCACTATTGATTTAAAATGTTCTCCTCTTTCTCTATAGTTTTCATATAATTCAAAACTTGATGTTGCAGGTGAAAATAAAACCACATCATCCGTTGTTGCCCATTGCATTGCAGTTTGTACAGCCTCTTCTAATGTTGCTTTATGAGCATACCCATCTACTACATTTGCAAAAGAGTATTTTAAATTCGTTTCATACGCACCAAAGCAAATTATATTTTTTACTTTGTATTTAACTAATTTATCTAATATACTATAATCTAATGTACTATCTGAACTCCCCACTATCCATATTACGGGCTTCTCCATCAACTCTAAAGAATAGTATGTTGAATCTAAATCTGTTGCTTTGGAATCATTAATCCATTCTACTCCATTCTTTATTCCAAGAGATTCCAATCTATGTGAAATATCGGCAAAAAGACTCATGCTCTTTTTACGCGCTTCTAACATTTGATTTTTTAATGACTGTATTTTCTTCATCTTTAAAAAATTTATATCATTTATTATTTAAACTTTTCCTTCTAAAGCGATCTTACCGCTCTTTTGAATTGATTTCCTCTGTCCTCATAACTTTCGAACAAATCGAAACTTGCACATGCAGGAGAAAGCAATACATTATATCCTTTTTTTGCTAATCTATAACTTAATCCTACTGCTTCTTCTGCAGATTTTGCATCCCATACATTTTCTACTAACCCATCGAAAGCTGCGTGAAGTTTTGAATTATCTACTCCTAAGCAAATGATCCCTACTACTTTTGACTTAACTAAAGGCTCTAGCATTGTGTAGTCATTTCCTTTATCTACTCCACCTGCAATCCAGATAGTAGGAACATCCATACTTTCTAGAGCATACCAAGTAGAATTGACATTTGTTGCTTTAGAATCGTTAATAAAATTGATTCCATGAACAGACGCCACATGCTCTAATCTGTGTTCTACATTTTGGAAATCAGAAAGACTCTCTCTGATTATTTCCTTTCTAATTTCTAATACTCTTCCAGCGATACTTGACGCCATTGAGTTGTAAGCATTGTGCTTACCTTGTTGTGCTAATTCGTGAATTGACATAATTGTTTGTTGGTTGTTTGTGTTAGTTTGTATTTGTTTGTTTGTTGTGAGCCAAGCTCCCTTTGTAAGTTGTTGCTCTTGAGAGAACGGATACATTGTTTGCTTGAACTCAATATGTTTGTTTGTTTGTAATTCTTTTATTTGTTCGTTAATAATGGGATCGTCTATATTGTAGATAAAAACATCGCCCACCTCTTGATTTTGGATAATTCTAAACTTACTATCAGCATATTTATCCATGCAGTATTCATATCTATCTAAGTGATCTGGTGTGATGTTGAGTAAAATCGCAATATCCGCTTTGAAGTTGTACATATCATCCAATTGAAAACTACTTAATTCAATAACGTAGTAGTCATGTACGTTTTGCGCAACCATTGCTGCGAAGCTTTTTCCTACATTACCGCAAGCCACTGTTTTTAATCCCGCTTTTTCCAAAATGTGATTAATCATCAATGTAGTAGTGGTTTTTCCATTACTACCAGTGATGCATATCTTTTTTCCTTTGCAGTATCTACCTGCAAATTCAATTTCTGAAATGACAGGAATTCCTTTTTCTTTTAATGCAACTATTAGTGCAACATTATTTGGAATACCAGGGCTTTTGATAACCTCAACAGATTGAAAGATTTCATTCTCAGAATGAACTCCTTCTTCCCAATTAATTTCATTATGTAAAAGAACTTGTTTGTGCTTATCTTTTATTTTTCCTTTATCAGACAACCACACATCATATCCTTGTTGCTTTGCCAAAATAGCAGCACCTACTCCACTCTCTCCTGCTCCTAATATTGCTATTCGCTTTGCCATTCTCTCGCTTCTATCTTAATTTCAATGTCACAATAGACAATACCGCTAGAATAATTCCGACAATCCAGAACCTCGCTACGATTTTTGCTTCATGTATTCCTTTCTTTTGGTAATGGTGATGTAATGGCGCCATTAAGAAAATTCGCTTCCCTTCTCCCGTTTTTTTCTTAGTGTATTTGAAATAAGCCACCTGCATCATCACCGAAACATTCTCAATTAAGAACACTCCACAAATGATTGGAATCAATAATTCCTTTCTAATGGCAATAGCGAAAGTCGCGATGATTCCACCTAAGGCTAAACTTCCAGTATCCCCCATGAAAACCTTTGCTGGATAAGAATTGTACCACAAAAAACCGATACATGCTCCTACAAATGCAGAAATGAAAATTACCAATTCGCCAGCATTTGGGATGTACATTATATTTAGATAATCTGCAAAAATGGCATTACCAGATAGGTAAGCAAAAATGGCTAATGTAGTTCCGATAATCGCTGAAGTTCCTGTTGCCAAACCATCCAAACCATCAGTTAAATTAGCACCATTTGACACAGCAGTAACGATAATGATGACAATTGGAATAAAGATTAACCAAGTGTATTTTCCTAAACCAAACCAATCATAATCAAATTCATTGTTTTTTACAAAAGGAATGGTTGTAGTATGTGATTCGTGTTCGTTCCAATAATAAAATTCACCTTTATCGTTTTGAAAAACTTTATTTTCATTATATATTCCTTCTACTTTACTGTTATTTTCATTCTCCACATTAATGCTAGAGGTAACCTCTATTTCATTAACAAAAACCTTCTCCTTAACCACGACATCTTCATGAAAATATAATAGCGACCCAACGATAATTCCAACTCCAACTTGACCTACAACTTTGAATTTACCCGCCAAACCTTTTTTGTTCTTTTTAAAGACTTTGATGTAATCGTCCAAGAAACCAATAAACCCCAACCATACAGTTGCTATAAGCATCGTAATGGTGTAGATATTGTCCAATTGTGCAAATAAAATTGTTGGAATAAATATCGCTGCTAGAATAATCAACCCACCCATGGTAGGGGTACCTGCTTTTTCGTTTTGTCCTTGTAAACCTAAATCTCTAATAGATTCTCCTATTTGCTTTTTCTGAAGCATTTTAATAAGTTTACCACCAAACACCATGGAGATAAGCAACGAAACGATAATGGCCATACCTGCTCTGAAGGAGATGTACTGAAACAAACCTGCTCCTGGTATATTTTGACCTTGTAAATATTCGAATAAGTGATACAACATTATTTATTTAGGTTTTTTAAGGTTTCTGATACTATTTTATAATCATCAAACGGCAATACTTCATCTCCAATAATTTGATAATTTTCATGTCCTTTACCTGCTATCAGCAAAATGTCCCCGCTATGAGCTAAAGCACAAGCAGTACTAATAGCCTCTTTTCGTTTAGTAATGGATAAAACTTTTTTATAATCTTGAGGAGGAACTCCCGCCTTCATTTCTTCAATAATTAAATCTGGATCTTCAAATCTTGGATTATCAGATGTAAGAATAACCTGATCAGAAAGTCTACTAGCAATTTCAGCCATTATCGGCCTTTTGCCTCTGTCTCTGTTACCACCACATCCAATAACAGTAATTACCATTTCATTCCCTGTTCTTATGTTCTTAATTGTATTTAGAACATTTTCTAGAGCGTCAGGAGTGTGAGCATAATCTACAATTGCATTTATCCCTGTTTCAGTAACAATTTGTTGAAATCTTCCAGCCGGTGGTTCTAAGTTTGATAATGCTGCCAAAACCTCAAGTTTATCTTTGCCCAATAGTACTGCAACAGCATATGCAACAGTAGCATTGTAAGCATTGAAATCTCCTATTAATTTTAAGTAAGTGTCTTTACTATCAACTTCTAAATGAAGACCTTCGAATCTATTTTCAATAACTTTAGTTCTAAAATCTGAAGGATTTTTCACACTATAGGTATATACTTTAGCTCTTGTATCTTGAACCATTGTTTCACCATGAGTTTGATCAGCATTGGTCAAAGCAAATGAACCTTCTGGTAAAGCATCAAAAAATCCTTTTTTAGCAGTAATGTAATTGTCGAAAGTTTTGTGATAATCTAAATGGTCTCTGGTGATATTTGTAAAAACTCCTCCAGCGAATTTCACTCCATGTACCCTACTTTGATCTACCGCATGAGAACTCACTTCCATAAAACAATATTTACAACCTTTTTCTACCATTTTATGAAGCAAATCGTTCAAATCAAGAGAATTGGGAGTTGTGTGTGTAGAAGGAATAACTTCGTTGTGAATTTTATTAACTACCGTAGAAATCAGACCTACTTTAAGACCAAATAATCTAAACAAATCGTACATTAATGTCACAGAAGTTGTTTTTCCATTTGTTCCAGTTACTCCAATCAACTTTAATTTCTCTGAAGGATTGTCATAAAAATTAGCCGCTATAATTCCCAATGCTTTTGCAGAATTTGCAACTTTAATGTAAGTTATGCTTTTGTGTAGCACTTCTGGTAGTTCTTCACAAACAATACTTTCCGCACCATCTGCAATTGCCTTTTCAATAAAAGTGTGCCCATCAACTTGCGTCCCTCTCAAAGCGACAAACATAGTAAACTGACTTACCTTTCTAGAATCATAAGCCACATGTTCAATCGCTATGTTTGTTGACCCAACTATATCGTCAATCCTTACTCCATATATTATGTCCTTCAACAACTTCATCTTATATCAAATCAAGTATTATTAATTTTCCTTTTACTATTTGTTCCCCAGGAGACAATGATTGGGTTTTCACTACTCCACTTCCATTTATTTTCACTACCAAACCTTGAGATTCCAAAATGAACAATGCATCAATCAATCCCATTCCCATTACATTCGGAACTTTATTTCCTTCTAAACTTTTGTTTGCTAAAACCACGTTTTTATCACCTGTCATAGTAGTAACATAAGCTGATTTTGACGCATTATCTTTCACTGGAATCTTCATAGCATTGAATACATTTTCCAGTTCTAATTTGGAACCGCTTTTTGAATAAGGGTAATTTAATGATGCTAGATATTGATCATCCTCTTCTCTATTATTTTCTAAACCAGAAGCATAGACCTTATCTGCAATTTCTTTAAAAACAGTTCCCGAAACTAAAGAACCATATATCTCTTTAGTAGGACCTTGGATAACTACAATACATGAATACTTAGGTTTGTCTGCAGGAAAATATCCTACAAATGAAGCTTGATACTTATTAGAATAATAACCGTTTTCAGCAATTTTAGCCGTACCTGTTTTTCCAGCAATTTTAAATCCTCTAGCCTTAATATTTTTAGCAGTACCTCTTTCTACTACACCCACTAAAAGTTTTTGTAAATCTTTTAAAGTTTGAGGTTTACATATCGCGGGATTCATCACAATTGGGCTGAAATCTTCTATTATTTCGTTTCCAATTCTTACTTGTTTTACAAATTGAGGCTTCACCATCACTCCATTATTTGCAACAGCATTATATAAGGCTAAAGTTTGCAATGGAGTTTGCTGAACTTCATACCCTATTGCCATCCAAGGAAGAGAAATTCCTGAGAAAGTTTTATCATTTGCATCTTTAATAACAGGACTTCCCTCTCCTGAAATCTTAATATCTAATTTTCTGTGAATCCCAATGTCTTTTAAACCATCTATAAACATCTGTGGTGTTTGACCATAATTATCATTAATGATTTTGGAAATCACATTAGAAGAAACTTCAAAAGCAGATTGAATGGTGTTTTTCCCATATCCGTCATATTTTGAATCATGAAGACAAGTTTCATAAAAACAGTATTTTCCGGGCATATTCACACTATCTGTAATTCTTATCTTACCATCATCCAATGCTACCATTAGCGAAGCCAACTTAAAAGTCGAACCTGGCTCAGATGCCATACCCACAGCATGATTAAACGACTCTCTAAAACCACCATTCACTGTGTCTTTTGTTAAATTTGCCACCGCTTTGATATAGCCAGTTTCTACCTCCATTAAAATGGCGCAACCTTTTTGAGCATTTTGCTCAATCATTTGCTTCATCAAAGCATCATGCGCTACATCTTGAATATTCACATCTATAGAAGTATAAATATCCGCTCCTGGAATTGGCTCTTTATTAGACTTACTAGGAATAGGACGCCAATCATTACTTTGGATTCTTTCCATTAATATCTCTCCATCCTTCCCTTCTAAATAATCATTGAAAGCTCCTTCTAACCCAACTGCATATGCCTTTGAATTTTCAGTTGCAGGTTTGTAATAACCAATGGTTCTATTTGCCAAAGCGCCATAAGGAGTAACTCTTTTGGTATTTGGCAGTTTTATAAAACCTCCTTTGAATTGTCCCAAATTAAAAATGGGTAATTTTTCCAATTCTTGTAACTGAATATGTGTTACGTTTTTACGAATTGGGTAATATCTACTTCCTTTAACCTTAGCATTTCTTAAATTTTGTTCCCACTCAAAAGCAGTTTTATCGCTAAAAACTTCTGCCAAACCATTTGAAAGTGCAATTACATTTTCATCAAAAACACCTCCATCTACAGCCATAACGTCCATAAAAATATCATACCTTGGAACAGACAAGGCTAACGTTGTTTTATGATCGTTATCAGCAAAAATATTACCTCTAGGAGCATCTATCTTTTTCAGTTTTACTGTAGATTTATCAACTTCTTGACTCAACTCTTCACCTCCTAACATTTGCAAAAAAACAATACGAGAAAATATTGCAACAGCAAATACCAGCATACTTATGTACACGATATAAACTCTCACTATTTGATTTTTCTCTTTCATTAATTATTAATTGTTTTTTGATTTGTTTGGTAGCCAAATAATTCTTGGCGGATCTTTAGCCTCGTAAATATCTTTATGCTTAAGTTTTTCAGCAATAGTACTTTGCAAACTTTCTCTATCGTAAACCTCCATCAGCGATTGCAACTCCGAATAGAGTTGTTCAGATTTTTTCTCTTCCTTAGACAATTCACGAATTGTATTATCCGCAAAATACCCATAAGCGATATAAAAAATCATCAACAAAGCCACGAAAGACAAGAAAGGCAAATTAGCCATTACCTTACCATCCTGAAGATAATCTCCAGATATAAAAGACTTCACGCCTAATTTTCTTTTTGATTTTATATGCTCTTTGTTTTCACTCATATTTTTTCTGCAACCCTCATTTTTGCACTTCTAGATCTTGTATTCAAAACCATTTCTTCGTCAGATGGCAGTATTGGCTTTCTATTAACCTCCCTGAAAGGCCTTAATACATTACCATAAAAATCTTTCTGTAATTCGCCTGCCACATTACCTGTTTTAATAAAATTCTTTACCATTCTATCTTCTAGCGAATGATATGTAATAAAGACAATCCTACCATCAGCTTTAACAACTTCTGGTAATTGCTCAAGCAACTTTTTCAAAACCTCCATCTCTTGATTTACTTCAATTCTAATTGCCTGAAAAACTTGAGCAAAAAACTGATTTTGCTTTAATTTGGGAGCCAAATTGTATAAGGCAGATTTCAAATCTTCGATTTGTCTAAATGGCTGAGATGCTCTTTTGTAAACTACTCTTGAAGCGATTGCTCTAGCGTTTTTCAATTCGCCATACAACTTGAACATTTCAAATAGCTGAACCTCATCATATTCATTCAAAACTTTTTTAGCATCTAGAGAAGCATTCTTATCCATTCTCATGTCTAAGTCACCTTCAAACCTGAAAGAAAAACCTCTTTCGGCAGTATCAAACTGATGAGAAGAAACACCTAAATCAGCAAGAAGCCCATCAACAGGCATTAATCTATGAAGTCTTAAATTATTTTTAACGTAAGCAAAATTTTGAGGCACAAACACAAATCTATCATCATCCAAAACATTTGCTAACGCATCAGAATCCTGGTCAAACGCAACCAGTTTAGCACCCATATCCAAACGACTTAAAATCTCAGAAGAATGACCTCCACCTCCAAAAGTCACATCTACATACACCCCACGGTTATCGACAACAAGCATCTCAACCGCTTCATTAAGCAGTACAGGAACATGATATGTATTATTGTTATTTTGTACCATTATCATCGCCCATTACTTCTGCGGCTAAATCTTCGAACTCATCCCAATCTTCGGCAAGTAGGCTTTCATACCTATTCTTATCCCAGATTTCCCATAAGTCCACATTTGCCACCATGACGATGTCTTTTTGGATACCAGCCCACTCCATTAAAGCCTTAGGAAAAAGAATCCTACCACTTGAATCGAGCGAAACTTTGATTGCACCTTTTTGAAACATGCGGGCAAATTTTCGATCTTTAGCCTTAAACCTATTCAACGACCTCAATTTATCCATCACCCTAGACCACTCGGACATAGGATAAAGAGATAAACAGTCGTCAACCCCGCGAGAAATAACAAAATTCTCAGAATCTTCAGGAGACAATTGCTTGCGCATATCAGCCGGCAACGAAAGCCTACCCTTCGTGTCCATTTTGCAGTGATATTCTCCTATAAATCCAATCATAAATTATCCTCGCGATTATTAGAGTGTAAAACTAAAAATAATTTTCCCACTTTTTCCCACAATTTTTACATTGTGAATAACTTTTGTGCAGTGCAAATATATACAAAAAATCTATCGAATCAAAAAAACCAATAAAAATAAGGCTTTATAAAGGATATTTAACCCAAAATAATAAGTGGGAAAAAGTGGGTAATTTTCAACAACATAATGTTAAATAAGTATCAAATCAATATTTACAAGAATTCATAACTTTGCAAAACATTTTTCATTCATATGTCGAAAAAGTCAAAAAAAATCACAAGTAATGTCCCTCAAGACCAGAAACTTATTGACGTAGAGAAAGCGATTAAAAGCAAAAACCCTAAACTACTGAAGTGGATACCCGGATTTGTTTTGAGATATATTAAAAGAATTCTACATCAAGAAGAATTAAACGAGATTATTTACAGAAATAGAGACAAAAAAAGAATCGATTTTGTAAATGCTGGAGTAGAGGAAATGGGACTCAAAATAGTGATTGAAGGATTGGAAAACATTCCAAAAACTAGAGGAGTTTATATTGCCGCTAACCACCCATTAGGAGGACTAGACGGTGTTGCACTTATGCATGTCGTTGGCCAAGTAAGAGATGACATGAAGTTTTTTGTCAATGATATATTAATGCAAGTTGAAAATTTTGGACCATACTTCATTCCAGTGAACAAACACGGCATGAACGGTAAAGAATATAAAGAAAGATTTGAAAAAGTGTACGCATCAGATGAATGCCTTTTAATCTTTCCAGCGGGATTAGTCTCAAGAAGACAAAAAGGAAGAAAAATTGAAGATTTAATATGGAAAAAAAGTATTATACAAAAATCTATTGAATACCAAAAACCGATAATTCCAGTGTACATTCACGCTAGAAATTCAAATAAATTTTATAATATTGCTTATTGGAGAAAGAAACTAGGCATAAAAGCCAACATTGAGATGTTTTATTTAGCAGATGAAATGTTTAAGCAAAATGGCAAAACACTTCATTTTGTAATTGGGAAACCTATAGAAGCCAAGACATTCACCAATGATAAAAAACCTGAGGAATGGTCACAATGGCTGAAAGAAAAAGTATACGAACTAGGTAAAAATCTGACACACGAGTTTTAAATTTAAATTCAGAAAATGAAAGATATTATTCCACCAATATCAAGAGAGGTCCTAAAAAAGGAATTGAACGCTGAAACATTTATAAGAAAAACCAACAAAGGCGATAATGAAATCTACATTTTCAATCATAAAAACGCACCATACCTTACCCAAGAAGTCGGAAGATTGAGAGAGGTTACTTTTAGAGCTGCAGGAGGCGGAACAGGAAAACCAGTTGACATAGACCATTTCGACATTCATCCATCAGCACCCTACGAGCAACTTATTGTATGGAGTCCAGAATTTGAAGAAATTGTTGGAGGCTACAGATATATAAAGTGTGGCATTGCAAAAATCAACAATGGAGAGCCAGAGTTAGCAACAAGTCATCTTTTTAATTTTAACTCACTTTTTATTGAGAAATACTACAACAAAACCATTGAATTAGGAAGATCCTTTGTTCAGCCCAAATTCCAACCATCCCCAACCAATAGAAACGGGCTTTTTTCATTAGACAATTTATGGGATGGTCTTGGCGCCATAGTAGTAGATAATCCGGATATTAAATATTTCTTCGGAAAAGTAACCATGTACCTTACCTTCGACAAACTTGCTAGAGATTTAATTCTCACATTCATGAACACCATATTTCCAGATAAAGATGGCCTACTTTCACCTAAGAAACCGCTACAACTTCATAACGACACATCAGAATTTTTGAATTTAGTTAAAAACCTAGACTACAAAGAAGCGCATAAAGAACTCAACACAAGAGTTCGAGAACTAGGAGAAAACATTCCACCTCTAATAAACGCTTACATGAATCTATCAGCAACCATGAAAACCTTTGGCACCGCATTAAACGATCATTTTGGTGATGTTGAAGAGACTGGAATTTTAGTTTCTATTGACGACATCTATGAAAGCAAAAAAGACAGACACATAAACACTTACAAAAAATAATAAGCAAAAAAAAGCCAATCACTGAGATTGGCTTGAAATATTATAGATATATTATTTATTTAATCACAACAACCTTGTCTTTATCGTGATCTTCATCGTGATCTGGATCTGTAATACCTTCCTCACTATCTGACTGCACCTCTCCACCTCTATTTGCTTTATCTTCAAACTTTTCAGACTGAATGAATTTTCGTTCATTCAATGGCTCGAATTTACTACAACTAGAAACTGCAAAAGCAAGTAAAATAATTAGTAATGATATTTTGGTAAGTATTTTCATTTTCTTTTATTCTAAACAAATGTAGAAATATTTTTTTTAATTAACAATAGATATTACGATTTTTTTGTTAAAAAGTTTCAATTTAGTTCAATTGAAATAAAAACAATGTATTTTTTTTGTCATTTGTGAATAATTACTACCTTTGCCGTCCATTTTTTAATAAGTATGTCAAAACGTAACGAGTTCATCATCCAATATTCTGGATTAAATTTAGGAGTTCACACATACGAATTTGAAATTGGAAAATCGTTCTTTGAGTCATTCGACTATTATGAAATTGAGGATTGTCAGATAAAAGTGACAATGAAAATGGATAAATCTGCAGCAATGTTAGTTTTAGATTTTATCATAGGAGGAACAGTAACATTACAGTGTGATTTGTGTTTGGAAGATTTAGATATTGAATTGTCTGATGAATTTAGGCAAATTATTAAAATATCTGATTATGCTGAACCTGATGACAATGATGAAATTGTTGTTGTCCCTACAGCAGAATACGAGATAGACATTACAAAATTCATTTATGATTTTGTTTTGTTGAGTATTCCTTTAAAAAAGAAACACAAAGAAGGAGAATGTAATGAGGATGCATTAGAGAAACTAAAATCTTATTTGGTTGAAGAAAACCCTAATGAAGAATCAGATGAGAACGAAAATATTGAAAAAGAAAATATTGATCCTAGGTGGCAAGCCTTAATCAATTTAAAGAATAAAGAGAATTAAATTATTGAAATATAAATAACAACAGAAATGGCACATCCTAAGAGAAAGATTTCGAAAACTAGAAGAGATAAAAGAAGAACACACGATAAAGCAATTGTTCCTCAAATCGCTACATGCTCAACTACAGGAGCAGCACACTTATACCACAGAGCACATTGGGTAGAAGGTAAACTTTACTACAAAGGAAAAGTAGTAATGGAAAAAGATAGCGCAATTTAATCTAGCAAATTCTTTAAAAAAAATTATACTAAAGCCTTTTGAGATTTCAAAGGGCTTTTCTTCGTTAATATAACCCCAAATTATGTCTAATAATAGCATCCCTCCAAAACTTCAAAAAGGTGATAGCATTTGCCTGATTTCTACCGCTCGAAAAATTGCCTCAGAAATGGTAAATGAAGCCATTGAAACTTTTGAAAGAATGGGATTAAAAGTTGTTTTGGGGAAAAATCTTTTAGCATTACATCATCAATTTTGCGGTACAGATGAACAAAGAGCTTCTGATCTTCAAGATGCAATAAACAATTCTGAAATAAAGGCCATTATTTGTTTTAGAGGAGGATACGGCTCTGTGAGAATTTTGGAAAAAGTAGATTTTACACCTTTACTTCAAAACCCTAAATGGATTGCAGGATATAGCGATGTAACTGCAATACACAACACCTTAAATAGATTAAACTTGGCTTCAATTCATAGCACAATGCCAGTGAATTTCCCTACAAATTCCCCTGCATCAATAACAACTTTGAAAAACGTACTGTTTCATGAAAATTATACAATTCAAACTCTAAATATTCACCCACTTAACCAAATTGGAACTGCTAAAGGGAAATTAGTAGGCGGCAATTTGTCGATGTTGTATAGTTTATCTGGAACGGTTTTCGACATTAATACTGAAGATTGTATTCTATTTATAGAAGACTTAGACGAGTATTTATATCATATAGATAGAATGTTGTACAACCTACATTTATCAGGTAAACTAAAAAAAATCAAAGCTTTAGTTGTTGGTGGTATGACAGATATGAATGATAATGAAATTCCTTTTGGGAAAACTGCTGAAGAAATCATTCATGAAATAATTACTCCATATCAAATTCCTGTTTGTTTTCAGTTTCCAGCTGGTCACACCCAAGATAACCAAGCTCTAGTATTAGGAATGAAAGCGCAACTAACTATTACTGATGATAAAGTGGTTTTGGATGTGAAATTTTAATTATTGATTAATGGTAATAACAAAAGTAATTTTTTCATTACCCTCTTTCTCCAAAAATAGCGATGCCCACTCTGACCATGTTGCTTCCTGATTCTATAGCAATTTGGTAATCTCCGCTCATTCCCATTGACAATGTATTAAATGATGTTCCGAAGTTATTTTTTTGTTTCACGTTATCATAAATTATTTTCAAACTATCAAATTCTCTTTTTATTTTTGTTTTGTCCTCAGTAAAAGTGGCCATACCCATCATGCCTTTTATTTCAACATAAGGTAAATTTCCCGCTTCATAAAAAGTGGTAATCTCTATTAATTCTTCGATATCTAAACCAAATTTTGTAGACTCTTCAGCTATATGAAACTGGAGTAAGACAGGAACTTTACGACTGAATTTTTCTCCTTGTTTGTTGACTTCTTTTAATAATTTCAAACTGTCGACCCCATGAATTAAAGATACAAAAGGAGCGATATATTTAACTTTATTAGACTGTAAATGGCCAATCATATGCCACTCTATATCTTTGGGTAAAGATTCGTATTTAGCACAAAGTTCTTGAACTTTATTTTCTCCAAAAATTCTATGTCCAGTTTGATATGCTTCTAGAATGGAACTATTGGGCTTTGTTTTGGAAACAGCAACTAGAGTTACTTCAGAAGGTAAAGTTTTGAGAATATTTTTTATATTTTCTGCTATTGTCATGTATTATTCAGTTAAAATTCTTTTATCCAACCAATGAAGTAAATCACTATAAACCTCTTCTTTGTTGATTTCATTCAACATTTCGTGTCTTCCGTCAGGATAAATTTTCAATTCTATATCTTCAACTCCAACTTTTTTGAACTTTTCAAAAACCTCTACAGGACCTTTTCCATAGTTTCCAACAGGATCCATATCTCCTGCAAAAAGATAAATGGGTTTATGTTTGGCTATTTTTTCCATATTAGACTCTTTATTAATCTCCAAAATTCCTTCTAACATATCACTAAAAAACTGTGAAGTAAATATTTGCATACAATAAGGGTCTGCAATGTATTTATCCACTACATTAGTATCTCTACTTAACCAATCTTTTTCTGTTCTTTTGTCGTACTTTTTATTAAAGTCACCAAAAGCCAATTTTGTCATTAACTGTGTTCGATTTTTCTTCCCCATCAAAGATGCATTGATACCTGCTAAGCCCTTTCCTAAAACTCCCATAAGACCTGGATGACCAGCAGTTGCCGAAAGAATATAAGCGTCACCTGAATTTGGGAATGTAAACATCAATGTTCGTAGAATAAAAGATCCCATACTATGTCCAAGCATGATAATTGGCAAGTCATTTTTGGCACTAAATTTATGATTTAATAAGTCAATATCTTTAACCACTTTGTTCCATCCATCTTCCATTGCAAAAAGCCCAACTTTCTCAATAGAACCAGCGGTTTTACCATGCCCTCTCAAATCGCTACTTCTAACTAAATAACCATGTTGATTGAGAAATGCTGCAAAATCATCATATCTAGCAGCGTGCTCTCCCATACCATGAACTATATGAACAATTCCTTTAGGTTTTTCGCAATCCCAGTTGTAAACTGTTATTGGTGTTTCATCGTGACTTTTAACTATTTCATTAGTAAAAAACATATTTTAAGTTTTATGTTGAAATTAATGCGAAGATACTAATATTATTTTTGAACTTAAATGGAATATTGGTTTTCAATTCTTCAAAAAAACTCTAAGAAAAATTATTCTTAAAAATGAAAAAAACGTGATAAAACTTAAAACATAGCGGCATTATTTTTGTTAATTTTTTGTTAACGAAAATTATAAAAACATAAAAAAAGGAAATATGAAAGCATTTATTACCATCTCAGCAGCAGTTCTCATCATGAGTTCTTGCGCAATCGTCAGGCCAGGGGAAGTAGGCGTAAAAACTCAATTTGGAAAATTAAGTGAACCCAAAACAAACGGAACCATTCCTTATAATCCTTTAATTGCGAAAGTAATAAAACTACCCACAAAAACAGTAAACAGAGAAGTTTCGATTAATCTACCCTCAAGAGAAGGATTGACCATAAAATCTGAAATTTCTATAATGTACAGAATTATCCCAGAAAAAACTAAGTCGATACTTACAGAAATTGGTACTGATTATGACAGAATTATTACTGCTGTTTTCAGATCTGCAAGTGCTGATGTAACCTCAAAATACTATGCAAAGGATATGCACAGTGGAAAAAGAGGGCTTATCGAATTAGAAATTGCAGAAAAAATGAACGATTTATTAAACCCTAAAGGTTTTGAAGTAGAAGCAGTTTTGATGAAATCTATCTCTCTTCCTGATGGATTGGCTACTGCAATTGAAACAAAACTTAAAGCGGAGCAGGAAGCTCAAAGGATGGAATTTGTAAAACAACAAGAAACTTTGGAAGCTGAAAGAAAACTGATACAAGCTGAGGGTAATAAAAACGCTATGATTATTGATGCTGAAGCACACAAAGAAATTCTAAGAATCAAAGCTGAAGGAACTGCTCAAGCTACTTTAATAGAAGCACAAGCACAACAAGAGGCCAACGAAAAATTAAACAAAACCATTACTCCTAACTTAATTCAACTCAAACAAGTTGAAGCATTTTCTGACCTATCTAGATCTAGTAATGCTAAGGTGATTATTACAGATGGAAAAACACCTTTTTTGAGTTTACCCTGATAAAAAAAGTCTGAGTTAGTAAAGTTTAAAGTCCCATCATTGCTTTAAACTTTACTGCTTGTCTTCTTGATATTTCTATCTTTTTCTCATCTTTCAACGTTACTTGTAAACCTCCATTGAACCAATTTTCAATATGTGTAATATGATTTAGATTGATGATGTATTTTCTATTAGCACGAAAAAACAATTTGGCATCTAATTTACTTTCCAAGCTGTTTAACGATTTCAAAACTAAAGGTTTGAATTTATTAAAATAGATACGTACATAATTACCCTCTGATTCAAACAAGTTTATTTCTTCTATATTTACAAACCAACACTTTTCTCCATCTTTAATAAAAACTTTGTCTCCTTGTCTTAAAATTCCTCTTTCAAAGCCTTCGATATTTACCTCTTCATTTTCTTCATGAAGTTTGGCAATGGTTTCTTTCAATCTAGCAGGATCTACTGGTTTAACTATATAATCTAATGCATTTACCTCAAAGGCTTTAAGCGCGTAATCATTGTAAGCAGTTACAAAAACAATTGCAGGTGTTTTATCAATTTTCTCTATCACCTGAAAGCCATTCAATTCTGGCATTTCAATATCCATAAAAACCAAATCTGGCTTTTTGTCGTTAATGAGTGTAATTGCTTCCATGCCATTACTACATTCACCAATAATTTCAATTTCGGGATATTCTTCCAAAAGTTTTCTCAATTCTTTTCTTGCTAGTCTTTCGTCATCTACTATTACTGCTTTCATACACTAATTTTTTTATTTTTTTTGATACGGGATATTGAGTTTTGCAACTACTTTATTGTTGTAATTTTCTATGTTTAAACTTGCTTCTTCTCCATATAATATTTGTAATCTTTTTTGAGAATTAGATAACCCAATCCCCATGTCGGGAGCATTGTTTTCTTGATATTCACCATCATTGTGAACCTCAATGCTTAGATGGCTTTCTACAACAAAAATGTAAACACCAACTGTTCCCCCCAAAGCCTTTTTGCTAATTCCATGTTTGATCGCATTCTCTACTAAGGTTTGAATTATTAAAGGAGGTAGCAAAACTTGGTGATATTTTTCATCTGCTTTAATTTCTATATTTAACCTTTCTTCAAATCTAATCTTCTCTAGCGCTAAATAGTCTTTGACAATAGAAATTTCCTCCTCTAATGGAATCAACTTTTTATTTCCTAATTGTAAAGTGCTTCTCAATAGATTGGACAATTGGGTAATTGATTGTTTAGCAAGAACTGGCTCATCATCAACTAAAGCCCGTATACTATTCATAGCGTTGAACATAAAATGAGGATTGAGTTGGTTTTTCAAATTTATTAATTCACTTTCTTTCTGCGATGTTTGAAGTTGTAAGTTCTTTAACTCTTGCACTCTTGATTTATCAAAATAATGATATCCAAAATATATAATTGACCAAATAAGTACTAGAATAAAGTAACTAATTAAGCCTCCAATTATTGCTTGGGTAAGATTATCATAAAATAGATTATCATTTCTGAAAAAATAAGACAAACCTACCTTAAAAAAAGTAAGAATAATAGCTACACAAATGGATCCTAAAATAACAAGTGGTAATACATTAGATATTGGCTTATTAAGCCATTTTTTTTGGATTAAAAAAAATCGATACAAATGGGTAGTACACACAACTACAATTAGTAAAACAAGAGCTTTTATTGCCGTTGAAGTTTCAATTTTATTGTTTTGCAAATACTCACTCAGTAACCCCAATGACAAAATAGCACCCCAGCCAATAAACTGCAAAAACCAATATATCCACTTTTTATTTGTCATAAAACGAAATTAGACATAATACGTTACTAAACCTAAGAAAATACATCAATGGTTAATTTTAGTGATTGAAATCAAAATGTTTTTGTTAAACAGATTGAACTTTACAAAAATTCCTTCACCTTTTCAAACACTTTCTCAGAAGCTCCAATTTGTTTTGAAACAAATAATTTTGATTTATTTTGCATACTTTTCAATAAGTTTGAATCATTCAATAATGCATTCATAGATTTTGAAAAATCCTCAGCATTGTTCAACAAAAAACTACCTCCATCATTAAAAAGCGCTTCACCCTCTGGATATTTAGAAACTTTAGAACCGTATAAAAGAGAATTTTGCATTGCACAAGCTTCTAAAATATTATGCAAATCATTAGTAAAACCTCCTCCTACAAAAGCAATATCTCCATATTGATAACAATTTGCAAGCATACCTATATTATCTATCAACACTATTTTGTAATGCTCAATTTCTTTCCCTTCTATTTGCGAATATCTTATCAAACCTCTTGGAAATTGGGTTTCTATTTGTTCTAAGTGTGCTTCAGAAATATCATGTGGTGCAATGATTATTTTTAAATTATCGGGGAATTCGTGCGCTATATATTCGGCAAGAATTTCTTCTTCGATAGGCCAACTACTTCCTAATATTAATAGTAAATCAGTTCCTTTAAATTTTTTAACTTCTGGGATTGGCACAACTCTTAAAGCTCTTTGTGCTACTCTATCAAATCTAGTATCTCCACAAGTCCCGATATTTTCGAAACCGTTGTCCTTTAGTACTTTTTCGCTTTTGTCATTAAGACAATAGATAAAATCAATTTTTTGCATTATTGATTTCTGCCAAGAGAATGCATTTTTAAAATACAACTGGTTGGTTCGAAAATTACTTGAAAAGTATAAAATTGGAATTTTTCTTTCTTGCAATTCTGCTAAAAAATTGAACCAAAAATCATACTTAACAAACACCGAAATCGATGGATTTACAATATCTATAAATTGTTTCGCATTTTTTCTTGTATCAAGTGGTAGATAAAATATCCCATCCAAAAGATCAAAGTCTTTGCAATATTCATAACCAGATGGACTAAAAAAAGTAACTACGATTTGTTTAGACTTTAGATTCTGATCCCTCTTTATTAACTCAATAAGTGGTTTGGCTTGCTCATATTCACCCAAAGAGGAAGCGTGAATCCAAATGGGGTCGTTCCATTTTGTAACTTGTAATTTTTCTCGCCAGTTTTTTCGTCCTTCAACCCATTTTATGGCTTTACTACTCCCTAATAAACCGGCAGTTATTACTCCCAATCCATATCCTCTAATTCCGATATTGTATAAAAAACCCATTTAGATTCGAGAAATATTAAATTAATCAGATGGTGCTCTTCTATACACAGGAATTACCCAACCTACACGCAATCCGATTAGAAAATCTAATCTTTGATCCAAATATGGACCTTCTAAATCCAATTGGTAATCTCTCATTCCTCTTGTAAACCCTTGAATAAATTCGAGTCCAAATGTGAAATTAGCCAAGTTGGTATTTCCTAAATGCTGGTATCCAATATATTGTTTGGTCATTACGCCTAAAGTAAGTCTATCAAAATAAATTAAGTTTGGTTTTGATAACTGTACGACCAAATCATCTTGATTTTCAATTCTTATTTTGTGTCTAATAAAACCTGCGCCAAATTTAACAATCAAACCTGAGTTAGGATTGGGTCCTATGATTGAAAATATCTTTCCTACATTAAAACCACCTGTAAATCCTCTTTGATAAATTTCAATATTAGAAGGCTTTCCATCAATTGCTACAACTTGTCTGTCTGAAGTAAGAATCGGATCCAAAATTGTACCTACCCTTACATTTTTACTAAACAAAAAACTACCTTCTAATTCGAATTGCCAATTTTTTGCTGTTTTTACACCTCCACTAAAACCAAGGTTGCTATTCACCCCAAAAGACTTGTTCATATCCAAAAGCGGAAACTGAACTGCGTATGTTGTATTAAAAACTGGTGCGAATATGGACGTGTCTTTAATATTTTGAGCACTGTAACGAGTTTTGCAAAATAAAAAGCAACAGATAAGCAATATTAATTTTAAATGTTTTCCCATTTGTGTTTATATAACTACAAAAGTATTCAAATTATTTTATCACAAAGAATTGAATTACTAAATTGGAATATTAAAAAAACTTGTAGTTAAAAATATTTTAATAGTTTTGCGAACTAATCTTAAAAAAAGATAAAATGTTTAAAGAATTTAAGAAATTTATAATGACTGGAAATGTCATTGATTTAGCAGTTGCGGTAATACTTGCGGGTGCTGTTGGACTTGTTGTAAAAGGTTTTGTAAGTGATATTATGATGCCAGTTATAGGAGAATTTACTGGAGGTGTAAGTTTTGCTGATTTATCTATAGAACTTTCACCTGCTACTAAAGCAGTTCTAGGAGAGGATGGCGAAACAGTTGTAACTGAAGCAAAACCTGCCAATCTTTTAAAATATGGTGCTTGGATTGATGCATTAATCAATTTAGTTATTGTTGGATTTGTTTTATTTATGATTACTAAAGCATACAATAAAACTAAAAAGAAGCAAGAAGAAGCTCCAGCAGCTCCTCCTGCACCATCAAAAGAAGAACAATTACTTACTGAAATTAGAGATTTGTTAAAAAACAAATAATTTTCTATACATAGGTTAACATAAGTTAATAAAAAAGCCTGTTAGTTTTCTAATAGGCTTTTTTTATTTTAAATTAACTTTTGAAACTCTATATTTTGACTACTTTTGCAGTCCAATTTAAATAACAACATAAAAATAATATCAAAATGGCTGGAAACAGAACTTTTACAATGATCAAACCTGATGCGGTTGAATCAAAAAATATCGGAAACATCTTGCAAATGATTACAGATGCAGGTTTTACTATTAAAGCAATGAAGTTGACTCAACTTTCTGTAGAGCAAGCAAAAAAATTCTATGAAGTTCATTCTGAGCGCCCATTTTATATGGAGTTGGTAGAATACATGACTTCTGGACCTATCGTAGCTGCTATTTTAGAAAAAGAAAATGCTATGGCTGATTTCAGAACATTAATTGGTACCACAGATCCTGCTGAAGCCGCTCCTAATACAATTAGAGCAAAATACGCTGAATCTAAAGCAAAAAATGCTGTACACGGAAGCGATAGTGATGAAAATGCAGCTATTGAATGTGCATTTCATTTTTCTGATGCTGAGATTGTAGGGTAATATGTTCGAAGATCGGAGGTTGTTAGATTTTCATTTTAAACTAATCTCTAGAAAAGAGAACTAATAAGAAAAATGAAATTAAACTACAAAAGAGAAGGAATTGGTGAGCCTCTAATTATTGTTCACGGTTTGTTTGGAAATCTAGACAACTGGCAAACGCTTGGCAAAAAGTTTGCTGAGAAATTTGACACAATAATTGTTGACCAAAGAAATCATGGACATTCTCCTCACAACGATGTGTTTGATTATGATGTAATGGCAGAAGATTTAATTGAGTTAATCAATGATTTAAATCTAAAAAACGTCAATATCATTGGTCATTCAATGGGAGGGAAAGCAACTATGAGATTGTCTCAATTGAGACCTGATTTACTACAAAAAATTGTTATTGTTGACATTGGTCCCAAAGGATATCCTATCCATCATGATACGATTTTGGAGGGACTACATGCCATTAATTTTAATCTGGTAAAAACTAGAGGCGCAGCAGATGAAGTTATATCTAAATATATTTCAGCTCCCGATGTCAAAATGTTTTTACTTAAAAACTTATATTGGAAAGAAAAAGGGCAACTTGCTTGGAGAATCAATCTTCCTGTGATTTCAGACAATATGGAAAAAATCGTTGCAGCAATACCAAAAGATGTTGTAGGCACTCCTACCTTATTTATAAGAGGAGAAAAGTCCAACTATATAGTTGAAGAAGATTACAACGAAATTTTCAATCAATTTATTAATTCAGACATAGAAACCATTTACAATGCTGGACATTGGATTCATGCTGAAAATCCATTTGATTTTTACCAATTGGTAATAGATTTTTTAGATTAGAACAAATTCCTATCTAAAAAAGTTGTATTATTCTACAACAAATCTTATAGTAGTTTGACCTTTATCATTAGATATTTTTGCAAGATAAACTCCTGAATTTAGTGTTGGCAGTGAAATTTGAATTTCTTTTGCATCATTTAAAATACCACTAACAAAAACTCTTTTACCTGTAACATCATACACTTCAACTTGATTATTGTTGTAGTTGCTTTTCAAAGTTAAATTCATTTGACTAATACTTTTATCAAAGTAATAATTAGCCACAATTTCTTCAATTTCTTGAACTCCAACCACACCCTCTATTACCATTTCCATGTAAACTGGCAAGTGATCACTTGCATAAAATAATGCATTAGCAATATCTTGAGGAACTGAAGTATTCGTTCCAGAATTTACAGTACTATTAAATCTATTACTATCTTGCCCTATAGCTTTGTAACTACCTGGCAAATATCTTAGTCTATTATTGCCTTGAATCACATCGTTTGATGTAAAAATAATATCAAATCTATCATCCATTCCCCCTGTAGAACCTCCTCCAAAACCAGAAGATGTTCTTGTGGACTGTGTATGGAGATTACTATAGAATGAATTATTGTTCCAATTTCCCAAAGAATTCATTGGGTCATTCAAAGTAGTATTACCATTATATAATAAAGCTTGACACCCTGGTTCTGAACTTCTATAAAAATTGAAGTCACCCCCTACTATAATATTTCCATTACGATTAGAATTTTGTAAATAGTTTTTAAAACTAATAGCTTGTAATTCTCTTTCATCCTCATCGGTATCAAAAGACCCCGCCTTTAAATGGCAACTATATAGCCACAAATAAACCGTATCTGTTGAAGCATTCATGTTAGGTTCTTTGTAATACAAATGATATTCACTGATATCTCTTAAACTTGTAGAAATTTGGAACTGCTGTATTAACCCAAATTTGTTGGAGTTATAAAATAACATATTATCCGTATCAGGCCCATTAAAATAATTCGCTTTGGAATAATGAGAAACACCATCAGTATTTAAAGAATTAGATAACAATAGATTTGCTCCAAAAAGTGATTCTAATTCTTGTACCATAAGTAAATCTGGTTCAACATACCTCATAATCTTTCTCATAGTGTCTGCTCTTGAAGACTCTGAACTTGGAAAATCCAAAAGATTATAGGACATGATACTTATCGTATCAATTTGAGAAACAGCAAAAAAGGAGTTAAATAAAACTGTGAAAATTATGATATACTTCATGGAAAAATAAAATTTATACTTCAAATATACTTAAAGTATTTATTGTAGGCTGCTTTTTTTATTTTTCTCTCAATAAAGTAACATAAACTGGAAGGTGATCAGAATATCCACCAATGTATTCTCCATAAGAATAGGTTCTAAACGGATAATTTTTAAACCTTCCATCTTGCGAAATTAAATAGGGTTTATTAAAAACAGTAACATTATAATAAGCAAATGAATTGTATTCTTTTTTGGCATCAACAAATCCTGAGGTCAAAATCATTTGATCAAACAAATTCCAAGATTCATTGTATCCCAAAGTTCCAATTCCTTTATTATAAAGTTTTGTCATTGGATTATATAAATCTCCTTGAACAACTTCAGCAACTTCAGATTGAGGCTTCAATACTTTTTTAATACTATTGCTTATAGGGTCATCATTTAAATCGCCCATCATAATCACTTTAGCATTTGGATCTTCCTTTCTCAAAGAATCCATGATATGAAGAGAAAGTTTAGCTGCAGCAGCTCTACCTGGTCCACTTTTCTTTTCCCCCCCTCTTCTTGAAGGCCAATGACCTACTATAAAATGGACTCTTTCCCCTAATAAATCACCTGAAACCAGTAATTGATCTCTTGATGCATAATTGGGTTTACCTTCCATAGTTAATCTGTAACTTTTAGAACCAGTAACTTTGAAATACTTTTCTTGATATAATAGCCCTACATCAATTCCTCTTCTATCAGGAGATTCATAATGTACTATTTTGTAATCTCTTTTTGCTATTGAAGGTTGCTTTACTAAATCCTCTAAAACCAATCTATTTTCAATTTCTGAAACCCCTAAAATAGCCGGACCATCAGGAGTAGACTCTAAGCCCATATCAGCAATCACTCTCGACATGTTACCTAATTTTTCGTTATACTTTTTTGAATCCCATTTATTGTTTCCAATAGGAGTAAACTCTTCTTGTAAAATTTTGTTAGTATCTGGATCTACAATGGTATCGAAAAGGTTTTCTAAATTATAAAATCCAACACAAACAACTTCGTACTCCTTTTGAGCGTTAACATTGTTCAATAAAAGAGAAAATACAAATAAGAAAAGATTTGTTAATATAAACTTATTATACATGAAAGGTGATTTTTGTTTGTTCATAGATTTTTTTTAATACTTTTGACGCTCCAAATGTAAAAACATTAAAGTTAATTATAGATGAACCTAAGATTAATATTTTTATTCGCAGTGCTAACTGCCTCTTTTTCAAACTTGTGGTCTCAGGTAGATTCAACAAAATATGTCAAAGATAGTGCCACAAATGATATTCCAATATTTATTATGGATGCTGATGAAGGCGATGATGACTCTCAAATAAGTGACATTAGTGGTTTATTGCAATCTTCAAGAGATGTATATGTAAACAATGTAGGATTCAATTTAAGTTTTGCTCGTTTTAGGTTAAGAGGTTATGATACCGATTTAACAACTGTATTTCTTCAAGGTATTCCTATGAATGACCCTGAAAACGGAAGAGCAATTTGGGCTTACTGGGGTGGTCTGAATGACATCACTAGATATCCAGAAGTGGTAACAGGTGTAGCAAGTTCTCATCTTACTTTTGGAGGTATAGGTGGTTATTCTAGCACAAGTTTACGCGCAAGTCAAAAAAGAAAAGGGACAAGAGTTTCCTATGCTGCGACCAATAGAACATATACAAGTAGATTGATGGTAACTCACAATACTGGTTGGCTGAAAAATGGATGGGCATTTTCGTTCTCTCTTTCAGGTCGATACGCCAATGAAGGTTATGTAGAAGGAACTTACTACAGTGGAATGAGTTATTTTGCTGCTGCTGAAAAAAGATTAAGTGACAACCACACAGTGAACCTCGCTGTTTTGGGAGCACCAACTGTTCAAGCAAGAAATGGAATCTCCGTACAAGAGGTTTATGATTTGACTGGAAATAATTATTACAATCCATATTGGGGTTACCAAAATGGAGAAAAAAGAAATGCAAGAGTAAGAAATAATCATATACCTTATATAGTTCTTTCTGATGAATTGAAAATTAACTCTAAAAGTAAATTGACAAATTCAGTTTATTATACTTTTGGAAGAACAGGAAACTCTAACTTAAATTGGGCTGGTGCTGCGGATCCTAGACCTGATTATTACAGAAATTTCCCAAGTTACCATTATGGAAGAAATGAAACAGAACAAGGAGATGCTTTAGCAGCACTTTGGATGGCAAACGCCCCTAGCACTACACAATTAGATTGGGACTTTATGTATTTTGCAAATGGTAAAAATTTGGCTACAATTCAAAATGCTAATGGAATTGAAGGAAATACTGTTACTGGAAACAGATCAAAATATATAGTTGAAGAATACAGATTGGACCCAAGAAGAATTGGTATCAATTCTATATACACAAATAATATCACAGATAAAATTTTCCTCACTACTGGAGTGAATGGATATACATACATGAGTCAAAATTATAGAGTAGTTAAAGATTTATTAGGAGGTGATTACTGGCTGGATGTAGATCAATTTGCGGAAAGAGATTTCTCTGATCCAGAAGTTGCCCAAAATGATTTATCTACTCCAAACAAAATCGTAAAAGAAGGAGATAGATTCAATTACGACTATAATCTTCATGTAAACTATGCTGATATTTTTTCTAATGCTGATTTCAAAGTAGGAAGAAAAATAGATGCTTTTGTAGGTGTTTCTTTAAACACTACAAGTTTTTGGAGAGATGGAAAATTACAAAATGGTAAATTCCCTGAAAATTCAATTGGAGCTTCTGAGAAAAACAACTTTTTTAACTATGGTTTAAAAGGGGGATTGACATACAAAATAAATGGAAGACATATTATTACTGTAAATGCATTGACTCAAACTAGAGCGCCTAATGTTCAAAACTCATTTATTTCACCAAGAACAAGAGATAAAGTAATTGACAATTTAGAAAGTGCTCAAATATTAAGTGGTGATATTAACTACATTGTAAGATATCCAAGATTCAAATCAAGAGTAACTGCTTTTTACACTGAATATAATAATCAAATATGGTCAAGAAGTTTTTATCATGATGAGTATTTAAACTTTGTAAACTACATGATGACTGGAGTTGATAAATTATATCAAGGTATCGAGATTGGTGCTGAAGGAAATGTTACATCAACAATTGTAGTTTCAGGAGCATTTACAACTGCTCAATATTTGTACACTTCAAGACCTACTGCTACAGTAACTATTGATAATTCTGAAGAACTAGTAGCCGAAAACAAAACTGTATATTGGAATAATTATAAAATTGGAGGTATTCCCCAAACAGCTGCAACATTAGGTGTAAAATATAACTCACCTAAATACTGGTACATTGGAGTTAATGCAAATTACGTAGCGGATATCTACATGGATCCTAATCCTGACAGAAGAACAGAAGAAGCTTTGAGTGGTTTTGTAGATACTGACCCTCAAGTTGCGAAGATTATTGATCAAGAAAAACTAGCAAACGGATATAGTATAAATCTTTTTGTAGGATATTCTTACAGAACTAAAGGCGGTCAATATTTAAGATTGAATGTCAACATTAATAACCTAACCAATAATACTGAATTCATTACTGGAGGTTTTGAGCAGTTGAGATACGATGCTGCCAATATAGATCGTTTTCCAAATAGATATGGATATGGTTTTGGGTTGAATTACTTCGCACAAATCAGTTACCAATTTTAATTTTAACCAAGAATTTTATACAACACATGAAAAATATAGCAATAACATTAGTTTTTACATCTTTATTAGGTCTTTCATTTATCTCTTGTGAAAGAGAATATGACAAACCTCCAGTTCAAACTATACCAGAAGGAGGAATCATTGATATTCAAACTTTGAAAGGGATGTATACAGGACTTCCATTAAAAATTGTAGGGGACACTTCTATATACGGAGTAGTAACTACAGATCAAACGTCTGGTAATTTTTACAAAGAGGCTTATTTCCAAGATGCTACAGACGCCATCAATTTAAGATTTAGTTCTTCAGTAAGTTTTTTACAAGGAGATTCTATAAGACTTTATCTCAAAGGTTCTTTGATTACACAATTCAATGGTGTATTTCAATTAGATTCTTTAGACCCAGACAAAAATGTTATCATTCAAGCCAACAATGTTCCACTTGAACCTATGGTTTTAACCATTCCTCAAGCTTCTACCGGTCAGGCTAGATTAGTTCAATTTAACAATGTTGAGTTTGTTGCTAATGAATTAGGCCAAACTTGGGCAAACGGAGCAACGCAATCAAGCAAAAATTTAACGCTTACTGACTGTGATGGGAACACTATAATTGTCAGAACTAGTGGTTTTGCTAATTTTGCTGACGATGTTATTCCAGAAGGTAACGGAACATTCATTGGAATTGTTGGATTGTTTGGTTCTGATTTGCAAATGTATGTGAGGAATCCTAATGAATTGACTTTGAATGGTGCAAGATGTACTGGTGGTGGGACAGTAATTTGCGATCCTTTAAATTCATTAAATCAAGACTTTTCAAGTAATACTATTGGAAACACTGCCAATGGAAATTGTTGGGAAACATTCTCAACTTTAGGTGCTCCACAATGGGTTATTGGTGATATTTCTGGTGATAAAAACGCCACTGCTTCCTTAAGTGGCACTTCTGTAAGTGGTTCACAAACCATGTGGCTTGTTTCGCCTGAAATGAATTATAGTGCTTCTAACACACTCTCTTTTCAAAGTGCTGTTCAAAACTATAATCACGATGGATTGGAAGTATATGTTTTAACTAATTATTCAGGTGATCCTAATACTGCGACTCAATCATTAGTAACAGGTGGAACTATTGCTGGAGCAACAAGTCCAAACAACAGTATGGTAGTTTCTGGAAATATTCCGTTGTCTGGATTTGGAATTTCTGGAACTTATAGAATCGCTTTTAAATACACTGGAAACCCAAGTGCTACACAAACATCAACTTATAAAGTTGACAATATTGTCATTACTCAATAAAAATCTTATATAAAACGCTTAATAAAAAACAATTACAATGAAAAAACTTTACATTTTAGGGTTATCGGTTTTGTCGATAGCATCGATTAACGCTCAAAATATTTTTAGTTCAGACTTATCTTCATGGACAAGTGGAGAACCTGATGGTTTTATGGGTTCTAAATCTCATACAACAGATTTGACAGTTACTGAAATTACAATTGGTGCAGATCATGGAACATCTACTGCTAGATTAGAAGTAGCAAATGGTTCTTCACATAGAAGATTCTCAACTCAACCTTTGAGTGTTACAGACGGACAAGGATATGAAGTAGTAATTTATGCAAAAGGTGAAGGAGAATTAAGAGTAGGTATGTTTGATGACCATACTCCTACTACATCTGCTGGATATATCAGTTATACTCCATATACTACTATTAGTACAACAACAACAACAGAATACAATTTCACAGTTGTAGCTACGAACACAGCTTCAAATGCAGAGTTTATTATTTCTGTAATTAATACTGTTGCTCCAAATCATATCGAAATAGATAGCGTTGCGATAAATGAAGTTACTGTAGCTCCTCCATCAACTGTCTCTGTTTACGATATCCAATACACAACTGATCCATCTGGAGATTCGCCATATAAAGATCAAATTGTAAGTACTGGAGGAATTGTATATCATGTTAGAGCAGACGGAAAATTCTATATGTCAAGTGGAACTGGACCATGGAGTGGAATTTATGTTTTCGAAGGAAACTTCACAGTAGCTCCTGGAGACTCTGTAACATTTTCAGGAGAAGTTGTAGAATATTTCAACTTAACTGAATTAAAAAATTTAACCAACTTTGTTGTGGTAAGTCAAGGAAACTTTTTCTTAGCGAATTCAGTTTCTACTGCTAATGCAAACACAGAAGCATACGAAGGTTGTTTAGTTTCTACTTGTGGAACAGTAACTGCTGCACCAAACAATTTCAACGAATATCCAATCAATGATGGAAGCGGAGACGTTCTTACAGATGATTTCTTATTAGGAGCTTCTTATGTAGCACCAACTGTAGGAAATAAATATTTGATCAAAGGAATTGTAGATTTTAGTTTTGGAGAATTCAAAATCCTTCCTAGAAATGCTGCTGATGTTCAATCTACAACTGCATGCGCTGTTTCAGTGACTGAAAACAACATCGTATATAATGTATTTCCTAACCCTGCAAACAATGAAGTAAACATTGAAGTAGAAGGAAATCACAATGTAACTATTCTAGATATCAATGGAAAAGTAATGTTAAATCAAATCACAAATGATTTCACTACTATTGATGTAAGTGGTTTAGCTTCTGGAATGTATTTAATCAATGTAGAAGGAAATATGACAAAGTTTATCAAAAACTAATCAAATTCATACTTTAAAACATCATATAAAGCTGCTTAAAATTTTAAGCAGCTTTTTTTGTGTCAAATATTTTTTGTAATTTAGTGGAAATATAAATCATTCCAATTCTTATGAGCAAAATAAAGATTTGTTTTACAATGTTGAAGCCCCTATTCTTATCATTGCTAATAACAATAAGTTATTGCTCAATTTCTGCTCAAAAAATTCTCTCTGTTGATTTGACGGAAATCAAAGAAAATATTTCTGATATTACTTCTCCAAATTATTATCCAACACTATTGAGCAAATTTTCTAATCTTGACACAACGCTCACACCAAATCAATTGTATTTGTTGTATTATGGTAAATATTTTCAAACATTTTACCAACCTGCCGAAATTCCTAAAAATCAGAATGACATTTTCAAGAGTCTCAGCGAAAAAGATTTTAGCGCAGCATTAGTATATGGAAAAAGAGCTTTTGACATAGATCCTTTGGATTTAAAAACTTTATTTGGAATTTCACTTTGTCATTACTATTTACACAATGAAACTGAAATGGATAAATATCTTCACATGTATTATTCTTTGCTTTCTGTAATAGTAGCCTCAGGAGATGGTAAAAAACCAGAATCTGCAATGGTGGTGATGTCTGTTTCTGATGAATATGAAGTAATAAGCGATTTGGGGGCAGTAGTTACCAAACAAAAGACGTTAAAAAGTAAAACTGATTTACTTTACATTAAAAAGAAAAGCGATGAGTTTGATTTACAAGGTTTAAAAAAATTATACTTTAATATTGAAATTCCTATTTTGAAGAGTTTTGAAGAGTAACAATACTTTATTTTGAATTAAATAAACATTATTTAAAGTACCTATATTTTTTTTCACATTTATTTGTATTTAAAGTACCTACTTAATTCACTTTGATTAAATTTGTCGGCAACTAAAATACAACAACATGAGTACAGATAGATTTGAAGCACATGACTACTACCAAATGGATGATTTACTTTCAGATGAACATAAGTTGATCAGAGATACTGCTAGAGCATGGGTAAAAAAAGAAGTAAGTCCTATCATTGAAGAATACTATGAAAATGCAAAATTTCCAAGTCAAATTATCCCTGGCTTAGGAGAAATTGGTGGTTTTGGACCTTATATTCCTGAAGAATATGGAGGTGCTGGTCTAGATCAAATTTCTTACGGACTTATCATGCAAGAATTAGAAAGATGTGACTCTGGGTTGCGTTCTACAAGTTCTGTACAAAGTTCTTTGGTGATGTATCCTATCTGGAAATATGGAAACGAAGAACAAAGAAAAAAATATTTACCTAAACTCGCTACAGGAGAATACATTGGTTGTTTTGGTCTTACAGAACCAGACCATGGGAGTAATCCAGGGGGAATGATTACCAACATCAAAGATATGGGCGACCACTATCTATTGAATGGTGCTAAAATGTGGATTTCTAACGCTCCTTTTGCTCATGTTGCAGTAGTTTGGGCGAAAGACGAAACAGGAAGAATCAAAGGAATTATAGTAGAAAGAGGAATGGAAGGATTTGAAACTCCTGAAATGCATGGAAAACATTCTCTTAGAGCATCTGCTACAGGTGAGTTGATTTTTAATAATGTTAAAGTTCCTAAAGAAAATTTATTACCCAATAAAGATGGATTAGGTGCACCACTTCAATGTTTGGATAGTGCAAGATATGGAATCGCTTGGGGTGCTATTGGTGCTGCGATGGATTGTTATGATTCTGCCTTGAGATACTCTAAAGAAAGAATTCAATTTGGAAAACCAATAGCGAGTTTCCAATTAATTCAGAAGAAATTAGCTGAGATGATTACTGAAATCACAAAAGCGCAATTACTGACTTTTAGATTGGGTCAATTAAGAAATGAAGGTAGAGCAACTTCTGCTCAAATCTCTATGGCAAAAAGAAACAATGTAGCAATGGCTTTAGATATTGCTAGAGAGGCAAGACAAATTCACGGTGCAATGGGTATTACAAATGAATACTCAATTATGCGACACATGGCAAACTTGGAAAGTGTAGTGACTTATGAAGGTACACATGATATTCACTTATTAATTACAGGTTTGGATGTAACGGGAATTGCCGCTTTTCAATAAGAATTAACAATAGATTTGAGAATCCAAAAGCACTTTCATTCACTTGAAGGTGCTTTTTTTATTGTTCTTTAAATATTGAATTTTGATACTCTGAAAGCAAAGTCTCGTAAAGATTTTTTCCAAGTAATTTTGATTTTAACCATGAGTAAAATGACAATAATTTTGGATCATCAAACAATCGAGAATCTTGGTAGTCTGTTGCTTCTTCCATAGCTTTTAAGGCTATTTTAGAATTTTGATTGGGATTATCTATAAATTGAATAATGGTCATCACAAAACTTGGTACCATTTTATACTCTTCTCTTTCAAACATTGAAGCATATTGTATTTGAATCTTTTGAAGAATGTTCAACGCCAAATCAATATTTCCTATCTCTACTTGAACTATAACTCTTATCAGTTCTTTTCTCACCATAGATTCCATTCCAATTAAATTAAGATAATAACTATCAGATTGTTGAAATATCATTAGCAAACGACCTGCTTTTTTATAAGCACCTTCGCAACAATAGTAGGCAACTAAATTGAGGTTTAGTGTCAATTTATCTTTAATAGAAAGTTTATTTAAGTGTTCTTCAATAAATTTTTCATGCTCTAAAACTGCTTCGGTTAATTGTCCTTCTAAAACATCAATAGAACTTTTTATAGAGATATACTTTGCTCCATATACATTTAGGAGAACATAATCTTTTTCCATTATTTCATTTAGAAAAGATAAATGATGTTTAGATTTAGAAAACTTTCTAATTCTAAAATAAGCATGAGCCATAATAAATTCCAATTCACCTAGCAAAAGATTTGGCAATTGTTCTCTATTAAAAAGAGAAAACATTTGATCGTAGTATTTCTGAGCTACAAAAGCAAACTGCTTGTATTTTTTGTCTAATAAAAACTTTGCTCGCAACATTCGAATAATTTGCATAAGAATATTTGGATCTACCTTTATCATTTCTATTACTTGATTTTTATTCAATATTTCCTCTATTTCTAAATAATTATCATCATATTCACCTTTAAATATTTTATCCTTAAGTGAATTTTGTATTTGAATAAATGAAACTTGTAACCTGTCTTTTTGATATTGTAGTTTTTGAAGTTCGAATAGTCTTTTTTGAGTTTTTTCAAGTTCTTCTCCTTTGAAATAGGGCAAAATCTCAAGCTTTAATCTTTGTATTTTAATTTCTTCTTCTATAAATTTTGTCCCTTTTCTTTTACTTTCCTCTTTATCCAGTAATTGCCATGCTAAGTCAAATTTTTTTTGATTAATAAAATATACCACCTTATGCAAACCTAAAATATTGTTGAAATTTTCGGTTGCTTCTTTCAGCATCAAGAACAAATCAAGTTCCTTACTAAGTCTTTTTCTCAAAGCATGATAATTAGCAGACCCTTTTATGTTACTTAGTTCCACTTTTTTCCCATGATACATTTCGAACAAGAGTCTAAATATTGCTAAATCTCTGCGGTTGTTTTTGGGTTGCTTTCTAGTTAAAAAACGCTCAAATTCTTCTTTATCTTTTTTATTAAATGTAGAAATTACCTCTTTTATAAAGTCCATATAATATCCTTTTTAAAATTATTATTTTACTGTATATCAATTACAAATCTACTATATTTAACTAGTTTATATATCCTTTTTTTCATGAAATAGACTTTTTTCGTCTGTATAAGTACCGTTCCTTTGTCATAAACTTTAAAACAAATAGATATGAAAACGATTAAATTATTTAAAACAGTATTATTATTAATTTCATTTATTTCTTCAAAATCAATTTGGAGTCAAGAAAACAAGCTTGCAATTTTTGATTTGCATAGCATCAACATCATGTATAGTGGTGAAGAAATAACTCGATTATTGAGGATGGAAGCTACTAAATTAGAAATTTATACCGTTATGGATTCTTATGAAATGGCTGAAATATATCAAGAAAAAAGTAAAAATCCTTTGCCTTGTTATAGTTCAAAATGTGCTATTAGTAATGGTGAATTACTTAAAGTTCAATATGCAACAGTAGGAAGTATTGAAAAATTTGGAGAAAAAATCATCATTCAACTTTCGCTAATTGATGTCAAAAATCAAAAAGTATTGAAACAAACAGTTCAAGAATTTATAAATAAAGAAGAAGAAATTCAGAGAATGTTGAGGGTTTCGATTCAAAAACTAATTTCGGACAATGTAGAATCACAACTATTGGCAGAGCTCACCTATATCGAAACTCCTGTGAAAAACCCTAATAATCTTGTTAACTTGAATGGTCCAAGAATGGGATTTAGTTTAATTACTGGTGATGCTGCAGCAAGATTATCAGCAAATGAAGATGAAGGTGGATTTGAAATGTTAGGATCGAGTGATGCAGTATTCACTACAACCATGGGATATCAATGGGAAAAAAGGTACTTAGCAACTAATGATTTTCAAGCTTTGGTAGAAGGAATTGTATTGATTGGAGGTATGGAAGTTGGTCAATTAAACCCAAGTCTCACCTTTATCAACGGAATTCGATTTTCAAAATCAAATATTGAAGTTGGTTTTGGACCCAATCTAAAATTTAAAAGAATCGCTAATGGATACACAGATG
The DNA here is from genome assembly GCA_963922585.1 of uncultured Flavobacteriales bacterium. Taxonomy (GTDB): domain Bacteria; phylum Bacteroidota; class Bacteroidia; order Flavobacteriales_D; family Parvicellaceae; genus Parvicella. The sequence goes on from CAWUIK010000007.1 coordinate 45,312, forward strand.
AATCAGGAAAATGGAAGTTATCAAGAGAATGGGACAATACTTTAGGAGAGAATCCTTATCCAATTCAAAGAGATGTCTTAGACAAAAGAGGGTATATAGCGATAGATCTTGGAATGGTATTCGCTGTAGGTAAAACTTTTCAATCAGGAAGATTAAACATTCCTGTAAACATATTTTATGCCCCAAAAAGAAATAGTTCACTCATCGGTGTGTCATTAGGTTTTAACCTACAAAAAATGAATTAAAGCATCTTATATAAATCTTTCAAAAAGCACTTTCATTCACTTGAAGGTGCTTTTTATTATTACTAATTTTAGAAGTTCTTAGGTAATAAGCTTAACCTTCGCAACATTCAAAAAAGGCAATAATAAGTTTTGTTGATTTCTATCCATAATTATTATTTCAGAGATGATGCTTTTGTGTTTCAATGAAATCTTTATTTCATTATTTCGAAAACTGTAACTTTCCATTTGCTCAAAAGTTATCAATTTGGGTTCGATTTTACTTCCCACCACTACTCCTTCATCTGTGATGGTAATGAAAAAATTAAAGGCATTATAACCAATCAAAATTAATCCAAGTAAAACTCCAAATCCATATTCTTTATACAAAGGCATTAAATCTTTTCCCTGTGAAATCCAGATATAGAAATGAAAAGCTGTAAATAATGTAATGAGAAAATTAAAAAAAATCTTGATTTTCAATTTGATTTTCAATGACTTTCCTCTTCTACTTTTCACAGTATTTAAAACACTTGCAAATTTCATATTTCCTAATTGTTTTTTGAAAAGTAAAAAGATGATTACTCCTATAAACACCATTATTACATAACCCCAAAAATCTAATATAGCAATTTGATCATATGCAATATAACCCACAATTACCAATAGTAAAATCATCTGCATGTTGGTTTCTTGAGCAATACTGTATAATGGAAATTTTCTTTTCATAAATATGAAAAACCTAAAAATCTTAGGTCTTCTTTAGCACTACTGTAAGATAAGGATTGTTGTATTCGTAACTAGAAAGTTCCATATAGTTTGCAAATTTTGGCAAAAACATATTTTTTCGTCTATTTTTAATATCGACAATAAGCTCGTCTCCAAATTTTCTTAAAGTAAAATCTTCACTTTTGATAAAAGGAATTTTCATTTTAACAGTATAACCGTCTTCTATATTTTCTATTTCAATGGGTTTTTCGATATGAAAAACAGTTGCTGGATCTTGGTCTCCATAAGTGGATTCTCCTATGGATTCTAATAATTTTCTACCAAAAACTTCCTCCCCTTGATGTGGAACTTTGAAAATTGGAATTGGTTCAAAACTTTCTTCAATCTCCTGGATGTATTCTTTTTGTTTAGCAATATATCCCTGAAACCACTTGTCTTCCATTTCTGGAATAATTCTATTTACAATGACTGCATCTACGTTATAGCCATACAATTGTAAGTAAGAAAATGCTCTTTTAGCTTCTTGAACCACCATTTTTTCAGGATTCGCAACAATTCTAATAGAAGTTACTTCTGGATCAAGAAATACTTTTTGGATGAATTCCAACTTGTCAAACATCGTTTGCATTTCTTCATATCCTTTATCCAGAGGAATTCCAGTAGTTTTTCTCACCACTTTCCCTAAAGTTTTAATCGCAAATTTTTGTCCTGGAAATGCTTTGGTCAACCAAGATTTAGTGACTTGAGGTAAACTCAGTAAAGTAAGGGTTTCACCAGTTGGTGCACTATCAATAATGATGATATCGAAAGTTTTCTCTCTGTAAAACTTTTCCAACCATAAAAATGCAGCACCTTCTTCCATTCCTGGCAATACTGACAACTCTTCAGCAATCACATTTTCAACACCTTGAAATTTGAATATCGAACGCATCATTTCTTTCATGTTGCTCCAATATTTCTTCATGGAATAATAGACATCAAATTCCATACACCACAAATTGTCTGAAACCTCAATCGGTTCTGGCGCCAAATCCATGTCCATTGCATCGCTCAAACTATGAGCAGGATCTGTAGAAATGATTAACGTTTTCTTTCCCTCTGTAGCGCATTTAATCGCAGTTGCTGCTGCTGTTGTTGTTTTACCAACGCCTCCTTTTCCTGTAAATAAAATAATGCGCATTGGTTTTTATTTTTTTAGTAAGCAGATTTAAATTGATTTAAAAATCTCAAATCATTTTCGAAAAAGTGTCTCAAATCATTCACCTGGTATTTCAACATTGTGATTCTTTCTATTCCCATACCGAAAGCAAATCCAGAATATACTTTACTGTCTATCCCACAATTGTCCAATACATTTGGATCTACCATTCCACATCCCATAATTTCTAAAAACCCTGTATGCTTGCATACGTTACAACCTTTTCCCGAACAAATCAAACAAGAAACATCTACTTCTGCACTAGGTTCTGTAAAAGGGAAATAAGAAGGTCTTAAACGAATTTCGGTTTTCTCACCAAACATTTCTTTTGCAAAATACATCAACGTTTGTTTCAAATCTGCAAACGAAACGTCTTTATCTATATACAATCCTTCCACTTGATGAAAAATACAATGTGCTCTAGCTGAAATGGCTTCATTTCTGAAAACTCTTCCTGGTGAGACAGTTCTAATTGGAGGCTTGCTGTTTTCCATCACACGTACTTGTACAGACGAAGTATGTGTTCGCAATGCTATTTCATTGTCGATAAAAAAAGTATCTTGCATATCTCTTGCAGGATGCTCTGGCGGGAAATTCAAAGCTGAAAAATTATGCCAATCATCTTCAATTTCTGGCCCTTCCGAAACAGAAAAACCAATTCTACCAAAAATATCCAAAATCTCATTTCTCACAACTGAAAGCGGATGTCTTGCTCCAAGCGCTGTGTATTCAGAAGGTCTTGTCAAATCAATTTTTGATTGAATTCCTTCTTCTTTATTTTCAAATGATTCTTTTAAAAGATTGATTTTATCTTGAACCGTATTTTTAAGATGATTTATTTTTTGACCAAATTCCTTTTTTTGTTCGTTTGGAACATTTTTGAATTCGCCCATCAACAAAGTAACTGAACCTTTTTTACCTATAGTTTGAATTCTAAATGCTTCAACTTCATCAAGTGTTTTACAACTAAAACCTCCGACTTCTTTCAATAATTGATCAACTTGCTCTAGCATTCTCTTTTAATTATTTTTTTACAATTTCCATACTGATGATTTTAACATCCTCTAGAGGTCTGTCACCAGGTGCTGTTTTTACCAAACCAATCTTATCTACAATATCCAAACCTTCTATAACTTCACCAAATACTGTATAGTTATTATCCAAAAATGGGGCTCCTCCGATTGATTCATAAATTTTTAATTGCTCATCGGAGTATGTTACAGGAACAAATCCTTTTAATGCCAATGGTCTAATTTCTTGCATTAAAACTTCGAACTCTTTTTCTGCTTTCTCTTGGTTTTCCGGAACATTTGTTTGATACAAAGTTTGTAATTCTTTGTACTTTGTCATGTATTTTACATTCTTTGGGTCTTGTAGGAATGCTCCTACTCTTTGATCTTCCAACTGCTTGTTTTGTTGTTCAGACATTGATTTCAATTGACTTTGTGGTGTAACTTTACCCGTAACAATATAAAACTGTGAACCGCTTGATTCTTTTTTAGGATTTACTTGATCTCCTTGTCTAGCAGCACTCAAAGCCCCTTTTTTGTGATATAAACCAGGCATTATCTCAGCAGGAATCGTATATCCAGGACCACCATCACCTAATTGTTGACCTGCCTTAGCCGTTTTTGAATTTGGATCTCCTGCTTGAATCATAAAATCCTTAATTACTCTGTGAAACAAGATGCCATCATAAAATTTCTCATTTACCAATTTGATAAAATTATCTCTGTGCAAAGGCGTATCGTCATACAACATAAACTTAACATCACCCAAAGTCGTTTTCATTTTGATGATTGTAGTTCCACTTGCTGATGGAACAGGCATTTCATAATTTGCGTTCTCATCGGCTGTTATATTTTCTTCTGATACTACCCCTTCTTGATTGGAAAGATTTGAAACCTCAACCTTCTCTTCATTCGCTTGATTAGCAGTAGTATCTGTCGGTTCTGAATTAGCACAAGAAACTTGGCTCAAAGCCATAAAACCCGACAACAACATTAAATAAACTCTAAATTTCATATTATTATTTTTATATTTTTTGTAATTATTTTGACAAAGATAAGCAACCTGTAACTAATTTTTCGTCAAAGAAGTATAAAATATCAAGTATTTATTTATACATTTGACGAACAATTTAATTTTTGAAAATATGAAAGGTCTTATAAAATTCGGTTTTGTACTGGTAGTTTTCCTTGGAATGGCTACTGTATTTTCATCTTGTTACAAAAAGAAAGACACTATTGCAGTTGTAACTGTAGTAGATGCTGATAATAATCCAATCGCTGGTGCTGAAGTAAAATTATTTTGGGCCAACGATACGCTACCTGAAGAATCCGTGAGAGAAAACCTAGAACAAACAGCAACTTCAGATGGAAGTGGCAAAGCATCATTCAACTATAATGAATTATACAAATCAGGTCAAGGCGGTGTATTTGTTTTAGATGTTTATGTAAATGGAGTTGTAGAAGGAATTATAAAGATCGAACAAGAAGTGAAATCTGAAGCGACAATAGTGGTCGATTAAAATTATAACTGATATTATTTTGTAAAAGCTCAGTTTAACTGGGCTTTTTTTGTTTAAATAAGTTTGTACAGTTTAATTAATATCTAAAATTTTAACATAAATGAAAGTGATGAAATTTGGCGGGACTTCTGTAGGAAGTGCGCAAAGAATGAAAAATGTAGCAACGCTTATCACAGCAGATAATGAACCTAAAATTGTGGTTCTATCAGCTGTAAGCGGAACAACCAATAAACTTGTTGCCATTGCTGACGCCATTTTTAAACAAGAAACTGAACTGGCCATTCGCCAAATAGATTTGCTCAAGAAAGAATATCAAACTTTAATTCAAGAACTTTATAAAACTGAAAACGCATTAGAAAAATCTAAACAATTGCTTCAAGAAAACTTTAATTACTTGGTTTCTTTTACAAGGGATTTATTTACTGTATATGAAGAAAGGGCTTTGTTAGCCCAAGGCGAATTATTGTCTACTCATCTTTTTCAGTTTTACTGTGAAGAACAAGGAATTTCCACAAAATTAATTCCTGCTTTAGATTTTATGCGAATTGACAAAAACCTAGAGCCAGATGAATATTACATCCTATCTAATCTTGCCAACGCTATGAAGCAACATCCAGAAAATAATATTTTTATCACACAAGGATATATTTGCAGAAATGCTTTTGGAGAAATTGACAACCTCAAAAGAGGAGGAAGTGACTATACGGCAACTCTTGTTGGTGCTGGTGCAAAAGCGAGTGAAGTTCAAATTTGGACAGACATCGATGGAATGCACAACAACGACCCAAGAATTGTAGAAGGAACAAGTCCTGTAGAAAACTTATCATATAACGAAGCTGCTGAGTTGGCTTATTTCGGGGCTAAAATTCTCCATCCATCATGTGTGTGGCCCGCACAAAAAAATAACATTCCGATTGTTCTCAAAAACACCATGCAACCCGAAGCTAAAGGAACTGTAATTTCAGCTAACTCTGAAAGCAATAGAATTACTGCTATAGCTGCAAAAGATGGAATTGTAGCCATCAAAATCAGATCAGGACGAATGTTGAATGCTTATGGATTTTTGAGAAGTATATTTGAAGTTTTTGAAAGATACAAAACTTCTATAGATATGATTACAACTTCCGAAGTGGCAGTTTCTTTAACCATTGATGACGCTACCAATTTGAAATTCATTGTAGAAGAACTAGAAAAATATGCATATGTAGAAGTGGATACCCACCAAACTATTATTTGTGTAGTGGGAGATTTCATATCTGAGCGAAAAGGATATGCTGAACAAATTTTTGCTTCATTAAAAAACATTCCTATAAGAATGATTTCTTATGGAGGAAGCCACAACAACGTTTCGATTTTGATTAATGAAGATGACAAAGAAAATGCGTTAAAGTCATTACACAAAGGACTGTTTTTAAACCAAAAAGTAGAAGCATAATGAAATTGGATAGATCTAAAATTTTAGAAAAAGTTGCGAATCACAATACACCATTTTATCTTTATAATTTATCACTTCTTGAAGAGACTTTAGATGCTGCTAAAAAAGCAGCAAAAAAATACAACTATCACATTCATTATGCTCTAAAAGCCAATTGTGACAACAGGGTTTTGAATTTAATTTCTCAAAAAGGATTTGGTGCAGATTGTGTAAGCGGAAATGAAATTCTTAAAGCCATTGAAACAGGATTTACTAAAGAAAATATAGCATTTGCTGGAGTAGGAAAAACAGATGAAGAAATTAACATTGGACTTGATAATGACATTTTCACTTTCAACTGTGAAAGTATTCAAGAAATTGAAGTGATAAATGAATTAGCAGCCAAAAAAGGAAAAATTGCGCCCATTGCCTTACGAATCAATCCCAATGTAAATGCAAACACACACAAATACATTACGACTGGTTTAGAAGAAAATAAATTTGGCATCAATAGATGGGAATTTGAAAAAATAACAGAAACCATATCGAAATCTAAAAACATTGAATTGAAAGGACTTCATTTTCATATTGGAAGTCAAATTGTAGATTTAAGTGCTTTTAGAAGTTTGTGTATCAAAGTAAATGAAATTCAAAACTGGTTTATAGAAAATCATATTTTGCTAGAACATATCAATGTGGGTGGAGGATTGGGCATCGATTATTACCAGCCAGACATCAATCCAATAGTTGATTTCGAAGGTTTTTTCGCTATTTTTAATGATTTCTTAGAACTACAACCTCATCAAGAATTGCATTTCGAATTGGGAAGAGCTTTAGTGGCAACTATGGGAGACTTAATTACAAAAGTTTTGTATATCAAAAACGGTCAACGAACCAATTTTGCGATTACAGATGCAGGTATGACTGAACTCATTAGACCCGCATTATATCAAGCGTATCACAAAATTGACAATGTTAGCAAACAAGATGAAACTTCAGACCAATTTTATGATGTAGTAGGCCCCATTTGTGAATCGAGTGATTGTTTTGGTAAAAGAGTAAAATTGCCACTTACCCAGCGAGGGGATATCTTAGCCATAAGATGTGCGGGGGCATATGGGGAAGTAATGGCAAATAATTATAATTTGAGAGAAAAAGCAGAAGTGGTATTTATTCAATAGAATAAGATTACTTCTTTATGATTTTTATATTTCGAAAAAATAATTAATTTTGAAAAACACTAATATATTCTACCATGCTTAACATTCCAGATTTTTCTAAAATTATTTTTATAGATATTGAAACCGTTCCGGTGGTATACAACTTCAGCGAGTTAGACGAGAGAGGAAAAGAATTGTGGGACAAGAAAACAAGATTTCTTCAAGAAAGGGAGGGAGTTTCTCCTGCTCAAATGTACGAAAAGGCTGGTATATACTCAGAATTTGCAAAAGTGGCTTGTATTAGTATCGGAGTAGTTGTGCAAAAAGATGGCGAACCACAATTGAGATTAAAATCTTTTGCCGGTGAAGATGAAAAGAAACTTTTGCAAGAATTCACAAATTTAATTGAAACCAAATTCTCGAGTCCAGGTTATTTACTTTGTGCACACAATGGAAAAGAATTTGACTATCCTTTTATTTCTAGAAGAATGTTAATAAATGGACTTAGACTTCCTGCATTACTCAATATTGCTGGTAAAAAACCATGGGAAATCAACCATTTGGATACTATGGAATTATGGAAATTTGGAGACTACAAGCATTATACCTCTTTAGAATTATTGACATACATTTTTAACATACCTACACCAAAAGACGATATTGATGGGAGTCAAGTAGCTGCAGTTTTCTATGAAGAAAAAGACATCGATAGAATCATAAAATATTGTGAAAAGGATGTTGTTGCGACCGTTCAGTTAATGAGAAGGTATTGCGGACTTCATTTGATTGAAGATGATAATATGTTGAGCACTTAGTCGGTTGAAGTTTAAACACATAAGATTTAGGGCTTTTACTAACCCAAAAAGCCAAGTCCTTGTGGTTGTTTGAGCAACCAGCCCGTTAGGCTTTTTCTACTTTTATGTGCAGTAAGCACTTCATGCCAAACACAATCGCTTCTAAAAATTGCTAATCTATTTCCAATTGGTTCGACCAATTCAAATTGGTTTTCATTATTATTTGAGTATATCTTCAATTCACCTCCATCACCTTTTTGCCAATCATCATTCAAGTATACAATAACAGATAATATTCTATTATTTCTTTCTTTAAATTGATCCAGATGCTTTTTGTAAAAAGCCCCTGCTGGATAATGAGCTAAGTGAAATTCGAAATCTTTTATTGAAGTAAAAAGACTTTGGTTTAACATAGGTATAAATTGATTGATAAAATCAAAGAATGTTTGTAATTCTTGGGTGCAATTATTTCTATCCAACCAAAATATTTCATCAGCTCTTATATTTTCTTGGATTTGATACTTACCCAAAGCTCCAATTCCAGCTTGCCTTAAAAGATCTTGCTCTATATAGTTTGAAAAAAGTGTTTTTATATTCTGATAAATAGCATCAGGAAGAAAATTATCAATGATGGTATAATCATTTTCTGCCAGTTGATTAAAATGGAAATCCCAATTGATATTTTCTATTAATTTCATTTCGCAAATGTAATTGGGAATTTTGAATATTTATCAAAAAAAAGAGGCTACATAAAATGCAACCTCTTTAAAAGAAATATATAAAAACTTATTATCTTATTACATCAAACTTAGTTGTAATAATTTCGTTTTCCATTTCAACTCTAACAATATAGTTTCCATTTGAAAATGAATTTACATTCAACTCAAATAAGTTATCTCCAACTTGAACTGACTTATTCTCTTGATAAACAATCTCACCAATTACATTGTAAATCGTAATGTTAGCGTCTGTATTAGAATTAGAAGCGAATGTTAAATTGGCAACATTATTACTTGGATTTGGATAAACATTTACATTACTTAAAGTTTCTTCTTCATCAACACTAGAAGTTGATGTAAAATAATTATCAATAATATCAACCATGCCAGCTAAACCATCACCAGCAGCCCATGGGTCGTATAAATCTGCTTTGATTTTTTTATCAGAAGGAGAAATTACATTTACTGTTGGAAAACCTAGAGGCCAATATATACTTCCTGATAAACTCAAAGGACTTTCATTAACAAATGGATATGAAGATCCAGAAAGCCAATTTCCTTGGGTGTTACCTGTTCCTTGAAGATTTGCTAATGTTGTGCTAGCATCTGCTTCATAAAAAAGAACCCTAACCTGATCTGTTCCATTAGGACCATATGTATTATGAATATCTTCTAGATAGTGTCCTCCATGCATACTCCAACAAGTAGAGCACCAAATAGTTGAACAATCTAGTATTACAACTTTTCCAGAATTTAAGATACTATATAAATTATGAGTATTCCCATCTAAATCAGTTACAGTGAAGTCAGGAGCAGTTGCACCTACTTGTGCATGTGAACTTACAGAAAGTAAGAAAATGCTTAAAATTGAGAGTAAAGTTTTTTTCATAGTGTAATTTTTAATTGTTTTTGTAAATTTAAGTATATAATTTATAATCAAGAAATTCATTATTTCTCCTTTATTGGATTCCCAAATCAGTTTATTTAAAACGCTAATGTTTTACAACTAACTTACTTGTTTTTAATATGGTATTTCTATTTTTTAAAACAATAAAGTAAACCCCTTCGACTAAATCAGAAACATTTAGATTTGTTTGAAGTGAATTCTGAATGTTTACTCTTCCTTCTTTACTTTTTTGACCTAATAAATTGATTACTTCAAAATTAAATTCACCTGAAATGCCAGAAATAAGTATGTTGATATGATTATTTGCAGGATTAGGGAAGATGTTGAATTCAAAATTTTCATTTTCACTTAAGTTTGCATTACATGAAGTAGAAACATTATGAGTAAACCTAATAAATAAAGTACCATAAACTATAGAATTGTCATTAGCATCTATCCATTCATATTTCAACAAAGAACAACCATCAAAATTTGAGGGTCTATAATGTGCAACAAATGTATTATTGGTATCATTTGGTTGTATGGTTGCAGTATGAGGCGAAATTCTTACTGCTTGTGTTCCAGACGCCACGTAAGGTGGACAAATCATCCAACATGTAGTATTTTCAGTTCCTGAAAGGACATCAACCTCAGTTGTTCTGACTTTTAACTGTATTGTTGAAGGGCTTAAATTAATTACTTTAGCATAATAATCCATGTCAAAATCTGATGGATTTCCGACAACTTCTAATGACGAATTATTTATGTCATTTATAAAATCGCTGAAAGAAGTAATTTTAATTTGGGAAAAAAAACTCAAGTTTATTGCTGAAAAAAGTAAAACTAAAAAAAACTTCATAGCACTAATTTTTAATGTTTCACTATCAATTTTTGAGTTTTAATTACTTTATTATTCGACTTAAAAGTAACAAAATAAACTCCATTGTTTAAATCAGCAACATTAATCCTAGTTTGGGCAGTATTATGAACACTAATTTTGCCATGTTTACTTTTTTGTCCTAATAAATTAACTACTTCATATTCAACATCACCTGTTATTCCTTCAATATTGAGGTTAGCAAAATCATTTGCCGGATTTGGAAAAAGTTTGAATTCTACATCAGAGAAATCATCCACACTTACGTTACATGATGTAATAGTATTATGAGTAAATCTAATATTTATAGATGCATAGACTATAGAATTGTCATTGGCGTCTACCCACTCATATTTGAATAACGAACAACCATCTAAACCATTCAAATAGTAATGTGCAGAGAATGAAAAATTAGTATCTAATGCCAAAACAGGATCTGTAAATGACATTTGAACAGGAGTTGTACCTGCCAAAACTGGTGCAGGACACACTTTCCAACAGGTTGCATTTTCAGTCCCAGGTAATACATCAATTTCAGTTCTTCTCACTTGTAAGTTTAAATCTGTATTTCCTTCATTAACAACTAAAAAATAACCTACAAATTCGAATGAAGATGGGTTGCCAGTAACGGTAAAAGTTTGACCATCTACATTTTCAGTAGATGAAGCATTTTCAATAATTTTTATCTGACCTAGTACCAATAAAGGAATTGAAAAAACAATAAAGAAAAGTAATTTTGTATTCATAACGCTTGACTATAAAAACGAGTACTCAATTCGATAAATTGAGTACTCGTATATTAATAAATTATATTATTTAATAACATTGAATTTCTTCATTACGCTTTGACCATTTTCAGTCAATTGAATCATGTAAAAACCATTTGGCAACTCTGAGCAATTAATGTTTATTCTGTTGAATCCATTAGCAATATTAAAATTGCTGAATACTACTTCTCCTAGAGCATTTACAATAGTCATTTCCATATTTGATCCATTGTCTGCCACAAACTCTACAAAGGTATTTTCACTAGCAGGATTTGGGTATACATTAAATTCTGAAACATTTACTTCATTTACACTTACAGCTAAAGAAGTTACTTCAAAAGGTTTGTTAATTGAAGCACCGTACTGTCCGTTAGAAGAGAGAACAGTAGCACCTACAGAAGTTTTAATGTTAAAGTTTCCAGCACCATAACCAGCATTAATTCCATCTCCATATGAGTCTAACACTTCTAACTCAAAGCAACCAGTATTTGCTACGGAGAAATTGTGTGTATGTGTTTGTGTACCATTAGCACTCAATTGAGAATATGGACCTCCTGATAATATTGTAGATCCATTATCATCTTTTATAGTCCAAGTAATCTCATTACCATATCTATCTTGTACCATTGTGAAAACATAATCAGTTCCTTGTCCAGAATTTGATGTAATACTGATGTTACTACTTGATGTAGTATTATCCGCAGGAACATTATCTGCACCTCCATTTACACTAGTCACATTGATATTCAAAGCACCACCGTTAGAAGGAACTGGAATGTTTGTAAGATTTACAACTTCTGATTGAAAAGTAGCTAAATTTCCTGTCCAGTTCATAGTTTGAGGAGTTTGACCAGCAATACCATATTCAATTACTGCAGAAGTAATTGCTGTTCCACCATTATTTTTAAATATGAAAGAAGCATCTACACTATTACCACAAATTTCTGAAGGAGCAACTGCATTCTCTGCTCCAGCATTGTTTGCTTGCAAGTTTGTGTAAGTAATTGGCCCTTTATTTCCAGAAATGATATTTGTTTGACCTTCAGCTACAAAAGCAACAATTTCTAAATCTCCCAAAACTAATGGAACGTTAGCAAT
>CAWUIK010000008.1:0-54817 GCA_963922585.1 uncultured Flavobacteriales bacterium
AAAGGGTTGTGTTATTTATTTAATACAACCCTTTTTTGTTTTTTAAAACATATTTGTCATTTTTTTCTTACTATCAAGCACTTTTTTGAACGGGAATCAATTATCTTTGTTTAACTAATATTTTAATCTGTTTGAAGAAAAATATCACAATAAGTTTAACGTTTTTAGGACTAATATTTTTGTTTCTAATTTTCTTAGGTGTTGTTATCTTTTCTTTTGAAAAAGAAGAAGGACATATTTTTCTTAATGGAATTAATCATAAAATTTTTGATTTTATTGCTCCTTACGTAACATTAGTAGGAGATGGCTTAATATCATTAATAGTAATATTATTAATATTTTTTTATAGAATTAAATATGGCATAATTGCTTTATTTGCTTTTATTATAACATCTTTGATAACTACTGTTTTGAAACTTTACGTTTTCCCAGATGTTCAAAGACCAATTTTAGAAATGTGGGAATATTTTCATAGTGAAGAAGCTCATAAAGTAATTCCCATAGATGAAATGAAATTAAGTAACTCTTTTCCTAGTGGACATACTACTTCAGCAATGAGTTTGTTTTGTGTTTTGACATTAATATTCAAAAAAAATATTTTGGGAATATTATTTGGAATAATTGCAATTTCTGCTTCGTATTCTAGAGTATATCTTTCTCATCATTTTGCTGAAGATGTTTTTATGGGGACAATAATAGGAGTAGCAGGAACATATTTAATATTTTTATTATTAGAAGATAAAATGAGTATTAGGTATGGTGAAGATAAAATTACTCTAAAACGGGTTTTTGATATAATCTCTTCAATTATAATTTTAGTAATAGGCTTTCCTTTTTTTATATTAATAAGCCTTATAATATTGTTTACGAGTAAAGGAAGCATTTTTTTTATTCAAAATAGAGTTGGTCTAAATAATCGAGAATTTAGACTATACAAATTTAGAACTATGAAAAAAGATTCTGAAAAGAGTGGACAAATCACTATAGGAGGTAAAGATTCAAGAATAACAAAAGTTGGGTATCTTCTGAGAAAGTTTAAACTTGATGAATTTCCACAATTGATTAATGTTATCAAAGGAGATATGAGTATTGTCGGTCCAAGACCTGAAGTAAGAAAATATGTAGATTTATATAATGAAGAACAAATGAATGTTCTGAAAGTGAAGCCTGGATTAACTGGTTATGCCTCAATTGAATATATTGATGAAAATGAAATTTTAGGTAATGCTATAGATCCAGAGAAATCTTATGTGGAAGAGATTATGCCCACAAAACTTCAACTCAATTTGAAGTATATTCAAGAACAATCTTTTTGGCTTGATATGAAACTTGTTTTAAGGACAATCGGTAAAATATTCAGTTTGAAGTAACCTTTTTTAATGATTAACGTATTGTTTTAGTATCTGATTCGAATCATAGTTTTGAGTTAGATAGCGTTTTATTTTACAGTAGAATGTAACGAAATACCTCAACATAGTTATACTTTCAAAAAAAGGTAAAACTGAGACAAGACAAAATCCATTTTTTATTTACAAATGAAATATCAGTAGCAAAAGGATATTGAAATTGTATTTAAAAATAAAATGAAAAAGTAAGAAATTCGCAAAATGCAAGGAACCAGTAAGTATCATCAATCTAATGAGCAACTGCTTAGTGAAAACGAGATTATTGAGGCTGCAAAAAAGAATTCAAAAAGATTCGAGCCAATATATAAGAAGTATCACGAACAGATTTTCAGATATGTTTATCAGCGAATGGACGACAAAGAGCAAGCATTTGATGTGACTTCACAGGTTTTTTTGAAAGCTATTACTAAGTTGCATAAATACGAGTTTAAAGGAGTTCCTTTTTCATCTTGGCTTTACCGGATTGCAATGAGTGAAGTATACCAATTTTTGAAAGACAATAATGCACATAGAACTATTAATGTTGATACCATGGGATTATCAGAAATGATAGAAGAAATGGACGACAATGATAGAGACGAAGAAAAGCAAATGTTGATCAAAGTGATTGGAGAACTTCCAGAAGAAGAATTACAAATTATTGAAATGAGGTATTTTGAAAAGCGCTCTTATCGCGAAATCGGGGAAATTCTTGGCATTGCTGAGAACAATGCGAAAGTAAAGACTTTTCGAATTGTTGGAAAACTAAAAAAATCCTTCCAGCAAATGTAAAAGGAAAACCCAATTATGAAAAAGAAAATTATTATTGATCGTGCCAAAATTGATGCTAAAGAAATAGCAATTCGTCAGGACTTTTCTAAAATTATCAATCAAATTCCCACTACGACATCATTGCCATTTTATCAAACAGGATGGTTTTACACAACTCTTGCTAGTGTTGCATTGATAGTTGTTTTGAGTTCAGTGATGCTTTATCAACCAAAAGGTAAAAAACAAAACGAATTGCTTAGTGCTCATTCTGAGGAAGGAGCTGATTTAAAAGAGAAAGACACCTCTGAAAAAGATAAATTCCATTATGAAGAAGATGTTCCTTGTATCCATCCGCCTAGTTCTCAATTAGACGTGCCTTATACAATTTACAAAGTAAATGGAGCAAAAGGAGGAAAGATTACACATTCTACAGGAACAGAAATTCAAATTCCAAGTAACGCATTTCTGGATCAAAAAGGAAAAATTATAGAGAATGACATAGATATCCATTTTAGGGAAATCAATAATCCTGTGGATATAATGCTTTCAGGAATTCCTATGCATTATGATTCATCTAATTTTAAAAAAAATCTATTGTCTGAAGGGATGATAGAAATTTTGGGTTTTCACAAAGACGAACCTGTTATGATAAACGAAACAAAAAGTATAGCAATAACGCTGTCGTCTAAAAGCCAGAAAAATGATTTTAATGTATATTATTTAGATGAAAAAAATAAAAAATGGTATTATAAAGGAAAACCAAAATTGGTTTTATCAGATGTTCAAAGTTTAAGTAAAGCGAATGAAAATGCTAAAGATAATTCAACGTTAGCAACTATAGAAAAAGAAGTTTTAGTGGCGCAGAATTTATTCGAAACAGCCGTTAAAAACACTAAGGAATATAAAAAATTAGAACCTGAAAAACCTATTTCAAAAGGAAATAAGGATAGACAATTTGTGTTGGATGTGGATCCAAAAGAATTTCCTGAACTTTCCATATATAAAAACTTGATTTTTGAAGTTGAAAAAAATGACCCTAATTTTTCTCCTAGTGTTTACAATGAAAATTGGACAGATGTAAGTCTTTCAGAAAAAGAAAAGGGCAAAACCTATTACTTGACATTATTCAAGTCAGGTGCTAAAAAGACATTTTCTGTGTTCCCAGTTTTTAGTGGAGCAGACTTAGATATTGCTATGAATAATTTTAATAAGTCTTTTCAAAAGTATGAAAATGAATTGAATAAGAAAATTGAAAAGGAACAACTTGCAAAAGAAAATTATGAAAATCATTTAGCAAAGTGGGATAAAGCAAAAGACAAATCTATATCGAAATTTGAAGCGAGTTTGAATGATGGGAAGCCATCTATTTTAGCAAGAGTTTTGAATGCTACGAGTTTTGGAATTTGGAATATTGATAAATCTGTATCTTTTCCGATTGGAAATTCTGAAAAAGTTATTTTTAAAGATACAAAAGGCAATGAATTAGCCATAAATTTTGCACAACATTTTGAGAAAGGAAAAAATACCGTATTCACATATTATCCTGATGATTTTTTGTCTTTTGAATATAATGAAAATGAACAGAATACAATTATTGTATTTCTTGGAACGGGTAAAGTAGGAATTGTTAAGAATGAAACGCTGAGTATTAGCAATTCTCAAGAAATAAGAACAATTACTTTGCAAATTCAACCATTGAATGATGAATTGATAGCCGAACTTAGAAAAGAAACTTTATAATGATTTTTGAAAAATTGAAATATCGATTAGTCGTATTCATTTGCATTTTTTTCGGAACAGTTAATTTGTTATCTAGTTATGCTCAAAATGTAATTTCGGTAAGAAAAGAAGAGAAAAAAGAGGTTGTTTCGTTCAAAGGGATTTATTATTCAGCACCATATACATTATCCACGGGAGTGCCTGGTGAACCCCCTTCAGATTTTCAAAGAATGTATGTTTATATAGATGAATATAATAGAATTTATGTTTTTCATTCTAATAAGAAAGTTTCCAAAGTTGTGGAGAAGTTCTTAAAGAATCCTAATAAAATGACAGAGGAAATCGGCACTATTGAGTTTGTTGAAGCAGACATATATATAGAGACAAAAACATATTCAAATTCTTCTGTTTTGTATAGATATGCTGGATATATTGATACTTCTAATACATTTTATTTAGAGTATAAAGCAAAATTTGGTCGAAAAGCTTCGTTGAATTTATTGTTTCATAAATTTATCAATTAAAATTATTCGCATTTAATTAATTCATTATCTTCGTGATTATGATTGCTATAATTCATCATTCTTCGGGAGATTTTAAAATTGATTTTTCTCAGCCAATAGATATTTCTATTCACACGAGTGATGATAAGACTTGTTCTAAGGCTTGGTACGTAGATGCTATTGACATTTCTCCAGTAATGACAGATCAGTTTACAGGAAGTGTTGCTAAAGGAGGAACTGTTAATTTTAGAAATATTTTTTTCAATCCACATGGAAATACTACGCATACCGAATGTGTAGGGCATATTTCAGAAGAAGTTTATAATTTACAAGAGACATTAAAAAACTATTTTTTTAAAGCACAATTGATTACTGTAACGCCCGAAAAACATTCGGGAATGGAATCTGAGTGGCGAAAAATTGGTGATGAGATTATTACTTTAGATCAAATAGAAGGTAAAATTGAAAACTATGTAGATGCATTAATTATAAGAACACTTCCAAATACTATTGAAAAAACAAAAATGCAGTGGTCATCTACCAATTGGCCATATATGGATGCGCCTGTGGCTCGCTATTTAGCAAAAATTGGAATCAAACATTTGCTTATTGATTTACCTTCTGTGGATAGAGAGTTTGATGGTGGAAAAATGTTGTCTCATAGAGCATTTTGGCAATTCCCAGAAGCAACAAGATTTGACGCTACTATTTCTGAAATGATTTTTGTAAACAACGACATTGAAGATGGGATTTATTTTTTAAGTCTTCAGCCAGCAAGTTTTGTAAATGATGCATCACCTTGCAAACCCGTTTTGTACAAACCTATTTGAATAAAAATACTTTCTCAACTGAAGTTGAAATAAAGTATTTTAAAGATGACTAATTAAATACTAAGACTATGAAGAAATACTTAATACACTTTAAGAGAAATGATATTATGGTTTTTACGCCAGATATTTTGAGAAGAGAACAAGAAAGACTTCAAGATTTGATGAGAGAGCAAATTTTGATAAGAGTGAATATGAGTAGAACGATGGACAATATTTGGCTTGAGTTTCATATTAAAAGCAGAGAAGAATTGGTGGAAATAGTCAAGACTTTGCCTATGTGTAAAAATTTGTTTTTTGAGATATACGAGATTATATAGATTTACGAATTAATCCAATCAATAATTTCTTTATCGTAAGGTTTTTTTGTGGGTTCGATTACTTTTTCAAGTTTACCATCATTACCAATTAAGAACTTTTGGAAATTCCATTTTACATCGGCATCTTGAAGATTGTTTTGTGATTTTTGAGTTAGGAATTGATAAACAGGGTGCATTTCTTTTCCTTTTACACTGATTTTTTCCATCATAGGGAAACTTACACCGTAATTCTTTTGGCAAAAAGCGGCAATTTCTTCGTTGGTTCCAGGTTCTTGCTTCATAAAATCATTTGCAGGAAATCCAATTATCACAAAGTCTTTGTCTTTATATTCTTGATATAATTTTTCCAAATCTTCATATTGAGGTGTAAGACCACATTTAGAAGCCGTATTTACAATCATTATTTTTTTTCCTTTCAATGTGCTAAAGTCAAATGTTTCGCCAGATAAATCTGTGACTTTGAATTGGTAAATGGTATCGTCTTTCATAGTTTCTTTTGATATAAAATTCATTGTGAATAATCCTAATAGGATGATTGAAGTAAAAATTAATGTTTTCATTTTCTTTATTTATATAGTTATTTTATTTATAACAAAATTTAGACCTATTTGTTTACTTTGCTTTTATATATAGGAACATTAGAACACGCCTCTCCAAACATCAATGACTTAACTACAGGCAACAATTTTTGAGTTAGTAAAACATAAGCATTGGAGGAAACTTCTTTTTCGCTACAGCCTTTTACTAGCACTCTTGCATCTTTAAAAGTAGAAAGATCTAAGTTGTTAATTTGTATTGTAATAAAAGCATCAAATAATTGTCTTTCAGAACCTAATGACACAAATTTAGCAATTCCAGAAAGATTTTTTACCAGCATCATATAAGCCCAATTGGGAACGATGGCATCTCCAGAGCAAGTAATGTGAACCAGTGCATTTTCGTACTGGGTCCAATTATGATTTCCCAGATGTTCTTTAAATTTTTTTTCTTTTACGACTAATCCTTGCCAAAGCCAATTGGAGATGTCGATTTCTTTCACTGTTTCTTTGGAAATAAGAGATTCAAGGTCGAAATTGACCAATCCAGAACTCGCTACTTTATTTACAATGGTTTCCATGCTATAATACGTAATTTATAAAAATCCCAATTCAAGTTTTGCTTCTTCGCTCATAAACTCTTGTGTCCAAGGTGGATCGAAGACAATTTGCACGTCAGATGATTTAACACCATGCACTAAGCCTGCTTTTTCTTTAACCTCTGCTGGCATAGATTCAGCAACTGGGCAGTTAGGAGAAGTCAAAGTCATTTCAATTTTCACATTAAATTCATCATCCACTTTAATTTCATAAATCAGTCCCAATTCGAAAATATCAACTGGAATTTCTGGATCATAAATCGTTTTTAGGATATTGATGATTTTATTTTGAATTGTTTTTTTTGCCTCCTCTTTGTCTATTTCAAATATATCTTTTTCTTCTTCCATTTTTTCTTATTTAGAATAAATCTAAAGCAAAATTAGTATATAAAATTGAGAAATACACCAAAAACTTAACTACATCATAGTTAATTTAAATTTTAAGGGTTTTTTATTCATTTTAAATTAATATTAGAATTAAAATTTATGTTGATAAACTTATTTTCATCATTCAAAATAAAACTAATCAAAAAATAATAGTGTATATTTTTAAAATTATATTCTGTGTTTAAAAATTGATTACCAATAATCTTTTATTTTTTACAGAAATAGCTACGATTTATTGTTGTTAACAATGGTGTTTTGAAAATGAAAAAGACTTAATGTTTATTTAATCTTATCTATCTGTAAATTAGCAATGTGTAACGAATACGTTGGTGTTTTTATTGAAAATATTTTACTGATTTTGTTGCAAAAAGTTCTTTCTCTTGAATACCAAAGCTTTAAGCTACTTATCAAAAGAGCGTGTTGAAAACTATAAGAAATGTGGACTAATTTTACTTGTTTGTAGTCGGATTTTTTTTGAATTTTGTCTCCTCGAAATCGGGAAAAATTTCTTTCCTGTTTAGATTAAAATTTGTGGTAAAAAATAGAGCAAACGCAAAAACACCAATTTGCGTAATGGAATTTTTTTCCTCTTTATTTTAAGTGAAAGTGTTAAAAGAAGATAAATTAAAGAGATTAAGTTAAATATATTAAAAACAGAAGAAGCATGTCAGAATTTAAAAGTACCCAATCATCGACAAAGTCATTAAAGGATGTAAATATTGAGTCAGTATTGCCTAAAAATACAGTTGTAGATGCAGAGGAGCCTATATTGAAAGAGGATCCCAACAGATTTGTAATTTTCCCTATCAAACACCATGATATTTGGCAAATGTACAAAACGCAGCAAGCTATGATATGGACTGCTGAGGAGTTGGACTTGAGTGCTGATACAAATGATTGGGAAAATAAATTGAATGATGATGAAAAATATTTCATTAAACACGTACTGGCGTTTTTTGCAGCTTCTGACGGTATTGTGAATGAAAATTTGGCAGAGAATTTCTTAAGTGAAGTTCAATATGCTGAGGCAAAATTCTTTTATGGTTTTCAAATCATGATGGAAAATGTACATTCTGAGACTTATTCACTTTTAATTGATACTTATATAAAAGATTCTAAAGAGAAAGATTATTTGTTCAATGCAATAGAAACTTTCCCTCCTGTACAGAAAAAAGCACAATGGGCTTTAAGGTGGATTGAAAATGGAAGTTTTGCCGAAAGGTTAATTGCATTTGCAGCGGTAGAAGGAATTTTCTTTTCTGGTTCATTTTGTTCTGTATTTTGGTTAAAGAAAAGAGGATTAATGCCAGGATTGACTTTTTCTAATGAGTTGATTTCTCGTGATGAAGGGTTACATTGTGATTTTGCTTGTCTTTTATACAATGACCATTTAGAAAATAAATTATCTAAAGAGCAAGTTGCAGCAATTATCACAGATGCAGTAGAAATTGAAAAAGAATTTGTAGTAGAATCGTTACCTGTACGTTTGATCGGTATGAATTCAGATTTGATGTGTCAGTATATTGAGTTTGTTGCTGATAGATTACTAGTAGAGTTAGGAAACGAAAAAGTTTACAATGCTACGAATCCATTTGACTTTATGGACATGATTAATTTACAAGGAAAAACAAATTTCTTTGAAAAAAGAGTAGGAGAGTATCAAAAAGCAGGAGTGAAAGATGGTGGGGCTCATGGTGCTACTAATGCATTTAGTTTAGATGCAGATTTTTAGAATTGAGAAAAACAAACAAACAAAAACAAGCCACTCTTTAGAGATACAAGAGTGCATAAAGAATTAATAATTTATTTTAAAACCCTAAACCTGAATCGCTCATGTATGTAATAAAAAGAGACGGCAGAAAAGAAGTAGTAAAATTTGATAAAATTACTGCTAGAATACAAAAACTTTGTTATGGACTTAATCCTTTAGTAGGACCTGAGAAAGTTGCAATGAAAGTAATTGAAGGCTTGTATGATGGAGTGACAACCATAGAGTTGGATAATCTTGCTGCTGAAGTTGCTGCAACTAATACCATTACGCATCCAGACTACGCATTGTTGGCATCTAGAATTGCAGTTTCAAATCTTCATAAAAACACTACCAAATCTTTCTCTGAAACAATGAGAGATTTGTACAATTATACAGATCCTGTTACAGGAGAAGCAGCACCTCTACTAGCAAAAGATGTTTATGAAGTGATTGAGAAGAATGCAGAATTGCTTGATTCCACAATTATATACGATAGAGACTTTAGATATGATTATTTTGGGTTCAAAACTTTGGAGCGTTCATATCTGTTGAAAATGCACGGTAATGTTGCTGAGCGCCCTCAACATTTGATGATGAGAGTTTCAGTAGGGATTCACAAAGAAGATTTAGAATCTGTAATAGAAACATACAACTATATGAGTGAAGGTTGGTTTACACATGCAACACCAACACTTTTTAATGCAGGAACACCTAAACCTCAAATGTCGTCTTGTTTCTTATTGACTACAAAAGAAGACAGTATTGCTGGAATTTATGACACTTTGAAAAACTGTGCTCAAATTTCTCAATCTGCTGGAGGTATTGGACTTTCTATACATGATATCAGAGCAACAGGTTCATACATAAAAGGAACAAACGGTACTTCCAATGGAATTGTACCTATGTTGAGAGTTTTCAATGATACAGCAAGATACGTAGATCAAGGTGGAGGGAAAAGAAAAGGTTCTTTTGCAATCTATATTGAGCCTTGGCATGCAGATATAATGGATTTCTTAGATCTTAAAAAGAACACAGGAAAAGAAGAAAATAGAGCAAGGGATTTGTTTTATGCACTTTGGACTCCAGATTTGTTTATGAAAAGAGTTGAGGAAAACGGAGATTGGACATTAATGTGTCCTCACGAGTGTCCGGGACTTTCTGATGCTTACGGAGAAAAATTTGAAGCATTATATTTGAAATACGAACAAGAAGGGAAAGGAAGAAAGACCATAAAAGCACAAGATTTGTGGTTTAAAGTGTTAGAGTCTCAAATTGAGACAGGTACACCATATATGTTGTACAAAGATGCTGCAAACGAGAAATCAAATCAAAAGAATTTAGGGACTATCAAGTCTTCAAATCTTTGTACAGAGATAATGGAATATACTTCTCCAGATGAGATTGCAGTTTGTAATTTAGCTTCAATTGCGCTTCCAAAATTTGTAAAAGAAGGTCAATTTAATCATGATAAACTTTTCCAAGTAGCTTACAGAGTAACTAAAAACTTAGATAGGGTTATTGATGAGAATTTCTATCCAGTTCCTGAAGCAAGAAATTCAAATATGCGTCATAGACCTATTGGTATTGGGGTTCAAGGATTAGCAGATGCTTTTATTTTGATGCGTTTACCATTTGATTCTGCAGAAGCTAAACAATTGAACAAAGATATTTTTGAAACTATTTACTATGCTGCTGTTACTGCATCAAAGGATTTAGCAATTGAAAATGGACCCTATGAATCTTGGAAAGGTTCACCTATTTCAGAAGGAATTTTCCAATTTGATATGTGGAATGTACAACCTTCATCAAGATGGGAATGGGATGTGTTGAGAGAAGAAGTAAAAACTCACGGTGTAAGAAACTCCTTATTGCTAGCACCAATGCCAACAGCTTCAACAGCTCAAATTTTGGGTAATAATGAATGTTTTGAGCCATATACTTCAAACATATACACAAGAAGAGTGCTGTCAGGAGAGTTTATTATTGTAAATAAACATTTGTTGAGAGATTTAGTAAAATTAGGATTATGGAATGATTCTCTTAAAAACAAATTGATGGCCGCTAACGGTTCAGTACAAAATATTGATGAAATTCCTGACAATATCAAAGAATTATACAAAACTGCTTGGGAGATTTCTCAAAAAGTATTGATAGATATGGCAGCAGACAGAGGTGCTTTTATCGATCAATCACAATCGTTGAATGTATTTATGGAAAATGCAAACTTTGCAAAACTAACATCAATGCACTTCTACGGATGGAAAGCAGGTCTAAAAACAGGAATGTATTATTTGAGAACCAAAGCTGCGGCTGATGCAATCAAATTTACAATTGATAAAAAATCTATGGAAGCTCCTGTTGTTGCAAAAACAGAAGAAGAAAGAAAAGCAGAAATCGCTTGTTCACTAGATGACCCAGACTCTTGTGAGATGTGCAGTGGGTAAGAGGAGAATCTCGCAAAGTTTACTTTAGCGAGTTATCCCGAGACCACAAAACATCCGAGCTTGCGAGAAATAGCAGTGGGTAAGAGGAGAATCTCGCAAAGTTTACTTTAGCGAGTTATCCCGAGACCACAAAACATCCGAGCTTGCGAGAAATAGCGGTGGATAGGATTAAGGATTTTTGATTAAAAAGAATGTAAATCTAATTGAGTTTTATTATGAATAATTGATATAAAAGGTAAAGTTAGATATTATCTTTCAAAAGAAATAACCCTTTACTTTTTCTGAACTTTATCCACAAACTGCTCGATGATATTAATAGTAGTTCTAGGTCTAATTAGATAATACAAATGCTCTTTGAAAATATCTGTTTCATGATGATTTGTGATATCTAAAACGTAAGTATTTGGATTACTTTCATATGTGCTTGAAACATATTTTGCGATAGGGTCTTTCTCACTTTTTAGAACAAGTGTAGGAATTTTATACTTTTCATATCCTTTAAGTGTAGTCAAACTATCTTGTTTTTTTGACTCCCTTAAAGCAGATTGTATTTGGATAGCGAAGATCTTTATAGGCAAACGATTTAACGTATGCTCTATTGGTACTTTGTTGAGTTCTGGTAAAGTGTCCATTTCAGTAAGGATAAAAAGTACTCTTTGTTTGATGGCTTTCCAAATTCGATTGTGTACTGCACTTTCAGTTTTGATTAACCAACTAGAATGCCTTATGGAATTGTTTCTTACAGCAGTTTTATTATAAAAAGGTACTGTCCATCTCACAGATTGAAAGGTTACTCTATCAGGAACAGAAATTTTTGATTTCAAAATTACATGTTCTATAAAATTAATGGCACCGTGTTTTACTTCTTTTCCAAAAAATGGATTAGCAGAAATTCTACCTTTCAAATGGTTTTTAATTCCAGGAAGCTGATCAATTTGGTCATTAATCATCAGCATATATGTATTTGCGATAGAATGGTCGAAAATATAAACAGGATGTCCCAGTTTTCCAAAATAATTCACTACAGCGTCTAAGTTTTCTACTACAAATTGAGAAAATTCGTTGGGAGGTAAATCATAAGGTATAGAACCATAATGAAACGCGGCTGCAATGTATTTCTGAGCTGGAATAAAAGCAAGTAAAGCATCAAACGTATTCAACCCTAAAAAACCGTGCACCATCAAAATAACAGGCTTTTTCTTTTTTAGATTTCTATTGTATGGTTTAGCTATATCCACTCTAATGGTAGTATCTCCATAAGGTGTTTTTCTGTGTATAACTTCTTGTGGCCAAGTAAGCGCATAATCATCAATAAAGACAGTCATTTTATCTTCTACGCCATCAATATATCTCAAGAAACTTGGGCTTTCATTAGGTTTAGCCCAACGGTAAAAAAACCAAGCAAGTGGTCTTCTTTTTTCAGATTTTGTGGCTAAAAATGCTACTCGTGCTGATTTTTTCAGAAAATGAGGCGTAAAAGTAAGTTCTCGTTCTTCGCCATCATTGATAAGCACAGCAATATCTTTTGATCTAAAAGCAGTCGAGTTTCTCGAAATACCGGCTACTTGACCCAATGGATCTGTAGCAAGTATAACATAATCCAGTCCTTCTTTTCCCAACTCCACTAAATATTCTCCTAATTTTTCATTTAACCCATTCAAATATGACTCAATATCTTCACGATTGAGGCTACGCCCCATTATTTGGTCTTTGGTGATGTATTTAGAGTTGAGCAATTTTTTCATAAAAGCAATTGCGTCAAAAACTTCTACGAGACCTCTTTGTCTTAATAATTTAGAATTTACTGCAGTAAAATGTAATTTTTCGGGATGTTTGATTTCATCAAAATGATTGAAGATGTATTCGTAAGCACCAGCTGGAGATTGTCCGTGCGATAAGCCTACAAGATATTCGCTTCCATCTTCAGTGCCAGCGTTTACAGATTTTATAAAATCTACACCAACAGCAGCATCAAACTCAGCCTTGCTCTTGCAATACCTTGTTTTGGGTGTTTTGTAGTTTAAAGAATCATCAAGTGTTGGGATAATGAATGGCGCATCAACTGGTGTCATGTGTTTTAATATAAATTACAATGTAAAGATAAAATAAACTATGAAAATAGATAAGAATTAGGGGTTATTTATGTGTTAAAGAAGCGATTCGAAAAACCTCAAAAAAACATAAAATAACCCTCATTATTCCTTAAGTTTTTGCTTTCAAGATGATCAACGATTGTTCTTTGTTCGCTTTTATTGGAAACTGCAATAATTACTTGAATTTGTTCATTTTCGTTTAAGTTTTGTACATTTTCAATGATTACGCCATAAACGTTATGTCCTATTCTTTGTGGGTTTTCTGTTACCCAAGAAAATTGGATGTTGTGATGAATTAAATTTTGGGCAATCAATTTCCCTTTTTTGGCAGCGCCCCAAACGACTAACTTTTTTTCTTTGTCAAAGTCAATTTCTAGAAAATTTGAGACTTTTAAGGGGATGAAGTTTAAGATTTTATAATGTTCTTGAGTTCGAGTGGATCGAGTAGGGTGGTCTCTCCAAAAATGCGTCACCTCATTACAAGGAATAACTTTGATTTTGTTTTTGTACATTCTAAATGCCAAATCATAATCTTCTGGATAAATATCAGATGTGAAACCTCCAATAGCATCGAAATCTGATTTGTTAATTAGAAAATTGGGAGATGGAATCACACATTCTTTATAAATTTCTGTGTAATTCGTTCCATTTTCTGTAAGTTGATTAAGCCATTTTTCATAGAAGAGATAACCTTCGCCAAGGGTATTGTCGCTAAAATATTTTACTTTGCCAATAGCAAGATGTCCTTTGCCTTTAGAAAGGAGATGATGGAGCAGAACTTCCAATTTGTTTACTGGCATAATGTCGTCTGCGTCCATTCTTGTGATGAATTCACCTTTAACTAGTTGATAGCCATTTCTGAGTGCGTGTATTAATCCAGATTTATGATTTTTAATCAGTTGAATTCGTTTGTCTTTTTGAGCAAATTCACTAGCGATTTGATAACTTTCATCTTCGGAAAAATCGTCAATTAGTATGAGTTGCCAATCAGTAAAAGATTGTTTTATGATTGATTCAATGCAGGTTTCAAAATAAGGTGCTGCATTTTTGAAAGGTGTAAGGATCGAAATCATTTTATTTTGTGGCACCTATTACATAAAAGTCAACACGTCTGCTCACTTCGATTTTTTCAACATCATCAGTACCATCTTCGTTTTTGTATCTCACGCCTTCCTTATCTTCACCATTGGACAATACTGCTACAATCTGATTCAGACTTATACCTTTGTTGGTAAGATATTTTACTGCACTTTTGGCTCTTTTTTGAGATAATTTTAGGTTGTATTCATCAGAACCAACTTTATCTGTATGACCAATAATTTTTACAACGATATTTGGATTGGCTTTGATTATTTTGATATTTTCATCCATAACCTTTCTTTGGTCTTTTCTAATGTCATATTTATTAAAACTAAAATAGACGCTTGAAAGTTCTACTTTTAAACTATCAGGTAATTCTTTGACATCACTTTCTTTAAGTTTGGATCCAATACTTAAAGCCATTTCGTTGGTGTCTTTGAAGTGTCGCACTTTTGGAACTTCGATTTTGGGTTCTTCCATCACGAAAATCGACTTCGAAACACAGTATCTTTTTTCTTCATCAAATTCATCTCTTGCCAAAACTTCCAATTCAAATTGATGAATTCCCAAATCTAGAGAATCAAAAGTGAAATTTAAGTTGTTTATTTTATAAATCGAATCTTCTTTTTTCCAAAAAATGTTAGTCACGCTATCTTTAATACAATAATAGTCTGCGAGTAAAGTCATTTCTTCGTTTGTAAATACTGTGTCTTTTGCTTTAATCATTGCATACTCTTCATTCAAAAGTGTATCTCTTATATTTTCTGAAAATGAGATAAAGTTTTCAAATTTTGATTGACCATATTCATAAAATTGATAAATATCCATTTGTCCCATTCCGCCTTCTCGAGAAGAGGATAAGAATGCGATTTTTTTGTCATTGTCTAAAATATGAAAAAAAATATCATCGGATGCAGAGTTAATGGGCTTTCCCTCATTAATAGGCTCTGACCAAGTGGTGTCGTTGATTTTTTCTGTATAAAAAATATCAAAATTCCCCAAACCTAAATGACCTTTAGAAGCAAAATACAATCTATTTCCTTCTGGAGTGATAAAAGGACTGTCTTCATCTTTGGAAATATTGATGGTTGCTCCAAGATTTTTGGGTGTTGTCCAATTTCCTAAAGAATCTATTGAACTTATATAAAGATCAAAACCTCCATTTCCTTTTTTTGCATCACTTGAGAAGTAAAGCGTTTTTCCGTCAGCACTAAAACATCCGTGTCGTTGATGTTTGCCGAAGTTAATCGTTTTTGAAAACATTTCTGGAATTGTCCACTGATTGGATTCAAACATGGATAACCAAAGATTATTTTTTCGATAAATGATTAGAGAATCTCCACTAAATGAACTGCTAACGATGGCATTGTGATATTTAGAATCACTAGAAATATTTTCGAAATCACTAAGAGTAGAAGAAATATCAGAATCTACAAAAACTTTGTTTTTTTGTTTGCTGAAAAAGATATTTTCGAGGTAAATGATGTTGTTTTTTTGTTTAAGATTTTCGTTACTTCTTTTAGTAAATAATAAAAAAGAATCTTTTATGAGTGGAACAGAGCAATATTCTGAAAATTCGGCATTCACTTTTTCTCTCATATTGATAAACTTTCCATCCCATAGTTTTTCTGGTTTAGTTAATGCAAATTCACATTGAGAAATTTTATTTTCTATCTCAATTTTTAAATTATCATTTTTGATAAAATTCAATTGCTTTTTCATAATCTTCTAATTGATGATTGCACTCTGCAATAAATTTATATACTTCATAAACAGTATCATTGGGCATGTACTCATAAGCTTTCTCAAAATGAAATTTTGCTTCATTAAAATTTTGATTAATCTCTAAAAGTAATATTCCCAATTCTAGATGAGCGTCAAAATGCTTTTGATTTTCTTCAAGCATTTTCTCATAGTGATATTGAGATGACTTGAAGTTGAGTTCATTCCAGTTTTTTCTGGCTTCTTTAAGTTGTGATGGTTTTTTATTGATTTGAGCAATTGATACAACAGGAAAAAATATCAAAATGCAAAACATCAGAAATATCGAAGAAAAAAGATTTATTTTTTTTGAAATTGACATTTCAATTTATCATAAAGGTTGGAGTGCATATTACGTGATTTTTTGTTTTGGGTTACAAAAGATATAATTTCAAGAATTAATCTAAATATTTCTTTATTGTTTCTGCTATCAGATTAATAATCAATAAAAACTAGAAAATATTAACTAATATAAGACAGAAATAATGTATTTTTGAAGTCAAATTTATCAATTCACAAACAAAATGCGTTTTATTATATATTTTAGTTTACTTTCCTTGTTTATATTTTCATGTGATTCTTCAGAACCAACAAAACATGAAGGTGTGGAGACTTTGACCCAGGATTATTTAAAAGCAACAGGAGAAACACAAGGCACTACATATAGTGTTACTTATCAAGATCCTAATAACAGAAACTTAAAGCCCTCAATTGATAGTTTATTGGCTGCATACGATTTAGAGCTTTCTACTTATCTTCCAACGAGTATTATTTCTGAATTGAATAAATCTCAAGAACATTCTTTTTCTTTTGAAACATATGAGAACAGTG
This sequence comes from uncultured Flavobacteriales bacterium, assembly GCA_963922585.1. Taxonomy (GTDB): domain Bacteria; phylum Bacteroidota; class Bacteroidia; order Flavobacteriales_D; family Parvicellaceae; genus Parvicella. Next base: position 17,007 of record CAWUIK010000008.1, read on the forward strand.
ATCATTTTATAGATTGTTATAATAAAGCAAAAGAAATTTATTACAATACAAATGGAACTTTTAATCCTGCACTTTATCCAGTGATCAATTATTGGGGATTTTACGATGGAACACAGTTAGATGAAATTTCATTAGAAGAAATAGATAAATTGCTTGCTTTAACAAGTTTTGGAGAATCAGAATTTTCATTAAAAGGAAAAGTGCTTTCTAAAAAACATACAGATGCTAAATTAGATTTTAATGCAATAGCACAAGGTCATTCTGTAGATGTGGTTGGAGATTTTTTAAAGGCTCAAGGTATTGAAAACTATATGGTTGAAATTGGAGGAGAGGTTAAGTGTTTTGGTTTGAATCCTGATGGCAATGAATGGACTGTGGGCATCGAAAAACCAATCGAAAATGCTGAGCCTGGTTCTACAGATTATCAATTTATTGCCAAACTCAAAAACATGAGTCTTGCAACCTCTGGAAATTACAGAAAATTTTATATGATTGATGACAAAAAGTATTCTCATACCATCAACCCAGTAACAGGATATCCTGTAAATCATAATTTATTGAGTGTAACAGTTATTGCCAAATCATGCACTCAAGCGGATGGATATGCGACTTCTTTCATGGTTATGGGATTAATTAATGCTATAGATTTCATCAACAATAATCCAGATTTGGAATTAGAAGCTTATTTTGTATTTGATAACAATGGCGCTTTGGATTTTACAGTTACCAAAGGATTTGATAAATATATTAAGTGATTTTTGTTACGAAGCTAAACATTTTAAGATTTTAGATTCAAGACAAAGGTCTAAAAGATTCAAGATAAAGTCTAGAAAGTTCAAATAAAGACACGATTAAAACAGTAGAGCTTTTTTTATGGTAAAACGGGCGTTTCAGACATGCATTTTTCATCAGGTCTAGCACCGCAAACACTACAACTTTCGCCTTCTTGGTTAAACAGTGGGCTGTTGCTAGCACAAGTCCCAGCAAATTTGCCGTCTTTTTTTGCCCAGATTTTAATAGCAATACCTAAAATTCCAAGTCCTAATAATGCTATGGTAAGTAAAAATAACTTCATGGATTTGCTCTCTTTTTTCAAAATTTACTACAAAGTTAATAATTCTAAAATAAGATTACTATCAAAAGACTTTGTTTTTGGAAATCTTCCTATCCATAAATATCAAGTAAACCTTCAGGAATTTTCACAAATAATTTCTTTTCAGTTTTATCAATTTTGATAAAACTTTGGTCATTAAGAGGAATTAGGGCTTCACTTTTTTTGTAGGCTACTTCAAGCAAAGTATTAGATGGATTTTCTATAACGTCTAAAATTTTTCCAACTTCTATATTATTTTCATCCAAAAGAGCATATCCTTTTACTTCGTGATAATAAAACTGATTATCATTTAATTGGGGTAATTCTGATAGAGGTAAGTATACCTTTTTCTTTACAATACTTTTAGCACCATCTTCATCTTCAATGGTATCGAATAAAACTCTTAACTGATTGTGTTTGTGGACAGCACTTTTTTCAATGAAGTAAGGCACTAATTGTTTGTTGATCTCCAAAAAAACCATTTCCAAATCATAGTAATTATCAGGTTGGTCGCTATCAATATGAATAATAACTTCACCTTTAAAACTAAATAATTTGGAAATAATCCCTAATTCAAAACAATCTTCTTTATTCATTTTCCTTCGATAATTTCACAAAAATAACACTATTCACTAGATATTCAAGTAAAACATAATCTTCTTAATATTTGAGAGCATTGAAAAAAACTATTTTATATTGTTTTAAAATATTTTACCTTTTCAAAAGAGCTTCCAGAGCATCAATATGCTTTGTAAACTCTAGTTTACCTATTTTGGTGGCTCTATAACTCGTCATAGGTTTTTTACCTACAAATTGTTTTTGCACTTCCACATATTCTAATTTTTCTAATGAAGCAATGTGACTCGCCAAATTACCATCTGTAAGCCCTAAAGTTTCTTTGAGTTCGTTATAGTTTACCCAGTCTTTTACCATTAAGATAGACATTACACCCAATCTTACCCTACTTTCAAATGCTTTATTTAACTGGTTAAAACCTTTCATTGTTTTTAGCGATTAGCCGTTAGTGATTAGTAGATAGTTCATAATAACAACGAATCACCAACACCAAACATCAAGCTTTTCTCTCGTACTTATAATACATCCATGCTCCATAAAAGATATGTAACAACCCAAATCCTATGGTCCACAAAAGCAATCCATATCCAATATACAAACAGCCAATTAATCCAAGTAGTATTTCACAAAGGCCTAAATATCTCAACTCTACAAATGAATATTTACTAGCACTAAAAAGTCCCAAGCCATAAAATAATAATGTGATAGGTGCCACAAATCCAAATAATCCATTTTGAATGAAAATAATTCCTAAGATGCCACCAGTAATTAATGGTACTGCTAAATTCGACATCATTAACTTAGCACTATTGTCCCATATTTTTAGGTTTTGTTTTTTTGCTTTTCTTGACGTGAAAATAAATCCAGAGATTAGAGATGCTGCAAGAACCATTATTGCAATCCCAACTAGGAAATATATTTTTGCAGTTGGCTGTTCGGCTTCGCTCATGGATCTGACATATTTTGCATAACTAATGCTCCCTGCCTTAAAATCAAAGTAAACTACTGCAGCTCCTATAAGTGCGTAAATTCCTGCAAAAACTCCTGATAATCCACTAAGTGAAAGGAATCTTGAAGAACGCTCCATCAGACTTCTGATATGCGTTAAATCGTCTAAATGTTTTTTGTTCTCAGTCATAAGAAAGCACTTTGTAGTTCAAAGTTAAAATAAAAAACACGAACTTCCAAGTTTTATTTTTTGATATGGATGTTAAATAAAAAAAATTATTTTACCCCAAGTAATTGGTCGATAGAATTGTAAGAAACAAAATGATAATTAGGTTTAGCTTTTTTGTAGATTGCAATTGCCTTTTCTTTTCCTTCTGGAGTAGCAGCAAGGGCAGTATAAAGTGGCATTAGGAATTTTCTTCTTCCTATTTTTATCAAAAATGCTTCTAGTTCCTTATCGATATTTTCATACCCAAAGTTGATGCTTTTTTCAAACCAAATAGCTGCAATTTCACTATTCCCAGATTGGGTCAATTTGAATGCATCATCTAATAATTTCATTTGTTCAGGAGTTGTTCCTTCTTTTAGGTTTCTAATAAAATGTAACCATTCATGGGTTGTCCAATCTTTAGAGAAAATCGAACTTTTCACATCATTGGTTAGGTAAAATTGTTCTAAATTTGCTTCAACGGCATTAAACAATTTACTTACAACTTTAGGACAATTTTCTGGCAATCCAGAAGAATACATCCATTCATCAATATTTACTTGTAAATTATGAGTATTGATAAGGTTTTTTTCTAAATAAACTTTAAACTCTTCAGTTGTAATTGTTTTAAATTTATAATACTCAAAATATCCTTTTAAAAACGCATCAAAGTTATCACGTCCAGCAGTTTGTTCTAATAATCTTAAGAAAAAATACCCTTTTTCATAAGCAACATCTGTCATTCCGTCATCAGGATGCTTCATGTTGAGTTGTAATTTTAATTTTTGCATATCGGTTTCTTCTTCACTCATCGTTCTCACCAAGTCTTGATACCCCAAAAGGGCGAGCATATCTGTGTAATCTTTTCCAAACATAGCCTCCATAATTCTTCTTTCGAAATAAACTGTAAAACCTTCGTTGAGCCAGAAATCATTCCATGTAGAATTCGTAACTAAATTTCCACTCCAAGAATGCGCCAATTCATGAGCAATCAAAGCCACTAAAGAGCGATCACCAGCAATAATTGTAGGAGTTGCAAAAGTAAGTCTAGGGTTTTCCATTCCGCCAAATGGGAAACTTGGAGGTAATACAATTACATCATATCTATCCCAAAGATATTTTCCATATAATTTTTCTGCTTCATTTACCATTTCTCCCATATCAGCCAATTCATAGGCGCAATCTTTTAGCATAGATGGTTCTGTGTACACACCAGTTCTGTGATCAATTGCCGCAAATTCTAAATCTCCTACTGCTAATGCAATTAAATAACAAGGAATCGGTTGAGGCATGTCGAACTCATAAATACCTGTTTCGTTTTTTTCTACAGGATTGGTTGCAGACATTACCGCAAGCAATTGATTAGGAACCTTTACTTTAGCACTGTAAGTGATTCTGATAGCGGGTGTTCCTTGAAGTGGTATCCAACTTCTAGTAAAAATAGATTGGCCTTGAGTATACATAAAAGGTTGTTTCTTTCCAGCAGTTTGAGAAGCAACCAACCAATCTAAAGCTTCGGTTTTTTCGGTGGTTTCGTATTTGATAGTAACCGTTTCTGTATTCTCGTTAATTCCAACAAATAATGGAGTTCCCAACAATTCATCGTAATCACCCATGGTGAATTCTGTATTTTCTTCACCATTAAGTTTTACATTTAAAATGTTTAGACCTTTAGTGTCGAAAACTACTTGTTCAGCACTTGTAATATTTTCAATGGTATGTGTTACAGTTCCAAAAATTCTTTTATTTTCGAAGTCAACTTCAATATCTAGGTGCAGATGTTTAGTTCTAACCTCCAAATAATTTGACAAAGTGTGTTGGTCTATAGTATTATCAATATCATCAACTAAAGAGTCTTTTTCTTCTGTTTTAGGTTGATACTCTTCACTTTTGTTAGTGTTTTCACATGCAGAAAATAAGATTAGGCTCACAATAATTATTGAAATGTATTTCATTTTTTGGATTTTAAATGTGTTGTTTTAAACTCAATTTTGTTTTAGAAAACAAAAGTAATATTTTGTTTTTGTTATTAAATAATTAATAGACGTATGCTTATATTACATCGTTCAAAAAATGAAATATATATTTATTTATTCAATTAATACTAAAAAATAATCGCTAGCATAAAATAAAATGTTATTTTCGGGGCTCAATTTATAAAAATAAGGTATGAGTTCAACGAAAACTAATTATACAGAACAATTAAGAGTAATGGGGCATCCCGCAGGTTTATTTGTTTTGTTTTTTACAGAAATGTGGGAGCGTTTCTCTTATTATGGAATGCGTGCTATTCTAGTGCTTTTCTTGGTAAGTGCTGCTGGAATTGGCGGATGGGAATGGAGTAATGCTGAGGCGTTATCGCTGTATGGACTTTATACAGGATTGGTATATGTAACACCGATTTTTGGAGGAATGATTGCAGATAAACTTTTAGGTTACAGGAAAGCAATAATGTTGGGAGCCTTTTTAATGACTTTAGGCCATGCCGCCTTAGCTTTAGAAACTAAATGGGCTTTTTACTTAGGTTTAGCGCTTTTGATACTAGGAAATGGTTTGTTTAAACCCAATATTTCTTCAGTAGTTGGAGGCCTTTACAAAAAAGATCCCGAAAAGAAAGATGGGGGGTATTCTATATTTTATATGGGGATAAACGCTGGAGCATTTTTAGGAATGATGCTTTGTGGTTTCTTGGGTGAAATTGTTGGTTGGAGTTATGGTTTTGGATTGGCTGGGGTATTCATGTTAGTTGGTATGATTATGTTTTATTTTGGTCAAGGTATTTTTGATCAAATAGGATTGAAACCTAAGAAAGTCTCTTTTGGAGTTAAAGACACGTACAACGAAATAATAGAATCTAAAGAAGAAGAAATTAATGAAGGCTTTGATGAAGCTAAAGTGTTAAGTGAAATTCAAACTGAAATTCCAAATATTACTGAAGATGATAAAAAAACTTTAATATCTGAACTTAAAGGAAAGTTCAAAAAAAGAGTTGAAGGAGATAGGCTTATGGTTATTGGTATTTTGGCCTTTTTTACCATTTTCTTTTGGGTTGCTTTTGAACAAGCAGGTGGTTCTATGACTATTTTCGCAAGTAGCTTTACGGATAGAATTCTTTCAGGTAGTTCAGCAACAATATTTACTGTTGTTAATACATTGATTACTATTGTACCTTTAGCAATCATTACTTATGTACTCTTTATGTTGGCTAGAGCAACTGTTAAAAAGTTTGCAATAATGGCATTATCCTTATCTTTTAGTTTCTTAATTATTTGGGGTATTGTAGGGTGGAAAGTAAACAAAGAATTAAATACTGTTGCTTATGATGTAGAATTTGCATACGATAAAGAAATAACAAAAAATGATACTATTTTTGTTGAATCTCTACAACAAACACAATTAGTTGAGATTTTATCAAAAAAAGAAGAGTTATTAAATGCCAAAGACATTACCCTTATAGATCTTCATAAAGCTACTGATGACAGTAAAGGAAAAGATTCAATAAAAACATTTTATGCTTTTTCGTATCAATATATCACTAATACAAAAGACACAACTTCAATAAGAATTGATAAAGCATTGAATGTAGGTGATAATTTATACATTTTAGATGTTGACAATAAAGGAAATTATAGATTTTTATCTCCTGAAATAACTGAAGGAGTAGATCAAAGAAGAGATGCTAAAGTAATAGAAATTAAAGATAAGGAATTAGAAGTGCCTGCATCTTGGTTTGGTGTATTGAACTCTTTGTTTATAATTATATTTGCTCCTTTGTTTTCAGTATTGTGGGCTAGTAAATATAATCCTACCGCTCCAGTTAAATTTGGTATAGGCTTAATCTTATTAGGATTAGGATTTGCTATTCTGGCATTTGGAAGTATGACAATTCCTAACGGAGCTGAAAAAGCAGAAGTAAGTATGATTTTCTTGATATTAGCGTATCTTCTTCATACCCTAGGTGAATTAACAGTTTCTCCTGTTGGATTGTCTTATGTAAGTAAATTATCTCCTGCTAAATTAGTAGGTTTTATGTTTGGGATTTGGTTTTTAGCATCGGCTATTGCAAATTATATCGCAGGTATGTCTGGAAGTTATATCGATAAGATATCTGAAGAGTATGGACTTACTGTTTTCTTCTTAATATTTACTGCAATACCTATTGCTGCAGGATTAGCAGTAATGGCTATGAATAAATTCTTATTAAAGAAAATGCATGGAATTAGATAATAAATTATCTCAATCATTTAAAGGCTCGAAATTTTTCGAGCCTTTTTTGTTTAATTATATAAAATATTTCACTTTTTTATTTTGGTATTTGAAAACCTTTTATACTTTTGCAGTCCATTCAAAAACGGAGAAATGGCAGAGTGGTCGAATGCGGCAGTCTTGAAAACTGTTGTGCGGCAACGTACCGGGGGTTCGAATCCCTCTTTCTCCGCAATCAAAACGAAGGTCTGATTTTACATCAGACCTTTTTTGTTTCCAAAATTTACTAAAAAAACAAGAACTACCTTCCTGAAAACCCAATAACGAATGCTGCATTTGAACCTCTAAGAGTTGTTCCTGTAGGGTTTTGTCTAATATCCATAAGTCCTCCACTAAATCTTAACTCGGGAGATATTTTAAAGTATTTTAACTCTAAATCCACACCAAAAGCAAAGTCTAAAGATAATGTCGTCCTTGTGGGATAAAAATTCGAATTATCATCTATTGAAAGCGGAACACTTATATTGGGTCCAATGTAGCAATAGGGTTTAGCAACTCCTTTATATCCTTTCATTCTGTATTTTAAATGCGTCATAAAATTTAGATTATTTGGATCTACTCGATAAGTAACGTTGTTTTCTGTTATTAAGGCATTGTTAAAAGACAATTCGATCTTAGGATCTATAAACCAATTTCTTTTAAGGTGAAAACTAGAAATCACCCCTAATCGAAATCCAAATCCATTTTTGATTTGCAACTCATCTGTTGCATTGTAATTCCATATCGAGGAATAATTTGTTCCAAAATTAAATCCAAATGAAGGCTTATACTTATTCAAAGAATCTGGATTTTGAGAAAATAAAGAAAGTGAAAAAAAAGTCACTAATAATTAAGCACTAACTCGTAACATAATTTTGGTTTTAATTGGTTAGGTATTTTTATTTTCAATAGTAATGTTTTTATTAAAACGTTATAATTTAAATAAAATTGTTTATTCAAATTATTGATAAAGAATTGAATATAATCTATTATTTATTTTTCAAGATTATGATTTCTCACGAAGTGTGAAGGATATAAGATTTTTTGTAAACTTCAAGATTTTGAAAATCAAACATAAGTTGAACATTAAAAATTATGTAAACAGCATTCTCAGAAAGAGTTTGAGAGTGAGAGCGAAGAAAAATCAGAGGTCAAATCCTCGCTCTCGCTTAGATTCTCGCTCTGATTACGATAGGTTTTTAATCATTGCGTAAAGCATTCTAGAGAGTTCATCGGCTTGTCTCATAATTTTTTTGAATTCTTCTTCTGAAATATTTTCATTATCGTTAAGAATGTCTATAACTGCAACACACTCAAAAACAGAAGCCCTAGCTGTAGTAAAATAATTTTTTCTATCTGCTTTTGAGAACTTTCCACTTCCTTCGGCAATGTTTAAGGGAACGCTAAATGATGCTCTTCCTAGTTGGTCATTTACATATCTGTCCAATTTATTTTCAAGAATTATCTTTTTGCATAAAACGTGAAAGGCTTTAGATTTTTTGTAAACTTCAAGATTTTGAAAATCAAACATAAGTTGAACATTAAAAATTATGTAAACAGCATTCTCAGAAAGAGTTTGAGAGTGAGAGCGAAGAAAAATCAGAGGTCAAATCCTCGCTCTCGCTTAGATTCTCGCTCTGATTTTGTACCCAGAATGAGACTCGAACTCACACGCACGTAATGCACTACGACCTCAACGTAGCCTGTCTACCAATTTCAGCATCTGGGTATTTCAAACCTGTCTACCATCCCGATAGTTATCGGGATCAGCATCTGGGTATTTCATTTTCTTTATATCAACCTAATTATAGTTAGGATATACAGTTGAATTAGGTTTTATATAGAGACAAAGATAAATTGAAAAATCTTATCAATGAAATCTGTAGAGATAATTTTTAAGATAATTTATTCTGCAAATATTTTGAAGTTTGATTTTCACCATCATGACTCCATCCAGGAGGCATAAAAATATATTTTAATTTATCAGAAAACTTTTTGGCTCTTTTTACATCTTTCCATAACGCACCATATTCATGTGTCGCAATTTTTATAGGGTTGAAAGTGTCAATATTTTTAGTGATGCCATAAATAGGTTTTTCAATTTCATCTTCTTCTTGAAATGTTCCAAAAAGTCTATCCCAAATGATGAAAATCCCAGCATGATTTCGGTCTAAATATTTTACTTGGGTAGCATGATGTACTCTGTGATGTGAAGGAGTATTCATGATCCATTCTAAAGGGCCTAATTTACCCACTAGTTCTGTGTGCTGAAAAAATTGATAAATTAAACTTATGGCCTGCATGATCATCATCCATACCGGATGGAAACCCAATAAAGGAATCCATAAATAAAATAAATATTTGTAAAATGGTTCTCCCCAACTTTGCCTCAATGCAACTGATAAATTCATTCTTTGAGAAGAATGGTGTTGAATATGTGCTGCCCAAAGAAATCTAACTGAGTGACTCATTCTATGGTGCCAATAAAATGCAAGGTCATCAGCAAATAAGAGTAGTATCCACATCCACCAGGTATTTTCAAGTGTAAAAAACCGGAAGTTTTCATAAATCAACATAAACAAGAGGTAAGCAAAACTCTTGGTGACAATACCAATTACTACTACACCTAAACCCATAGAAATACAAGCAGCAGAATCTTTTAATTCGTAGATTTTTAGATTTCGTCTAATGTCTATAAATAATTCTATAAGAATAAAAGCAATAAAGACAGGTATTGCATAAACAGTTGGGTCTTGATCTAATGCTGGATTGCTAAAAAAATCAGTCATCTTTTTAATTCAAATAAATTATTTAATCAAAGATAATGAATAATAAATAGTTTTTGTAAGATGAAAGAACATTAAAACTAATGTTGATGACCGCCTTCTCCATGAGCATGACCATGTTCAATTTCTTCAGCAGTAGCCATTCTAACATTCATAATTTCTATGTCGAACTTTAAATCCATTCCTGAAAGAGGATGATTTAAATCTAATGTTACATCTTCACCTTCAATTTTCGTTACTAAAGCTACAGCCATTCCATTGTTGGTGTCTACTTGAACCTGCATTCCTTCTGATAATTCTTCGTTACCATCATTTTGAAATCCACTTTTGGGTACAATATGAACCAATTCTTCGTTATAATCTCCATATGCATCTTCACTTTTAATTTCCGCAATGAATTTTTCTCCAGAAGATTTTCCTTCTAATTGACTTTCAAGACCTGAAATCAATGCTGAATGTCCATGAAGGTACAAAAGTGGTGCTCTATCTATTGAAGAATCCAACAATTCTCCTTGAGTATTTGTAAGTGTGTAATGAAATTGGGCAACTGTATTTTTTGTAATTTGCATAATTGATTTTGTTTATCAAGTTTTTATATTGTTTAATTGTTATCAAAGATAAATAAAATCTTTAAAGAAGCAAAATAACAACTGAGATGCTTCAGTTTGATGCTCTAAAAGATTTGTTTTATAAATAATGTTGAGCATTTCATCAAAATTATTTTACTGATTGAATTATCCAACTTACTTTTGCAATCAAACTTAAATTTATAATCTTAAACAAAAATGAAAAAATTATTTAAAGCAACATTAGTTGCATTTTTAGGAGCTGCAATGATTTCTTGCGGTGGGGCAGACAAAAAAAACTTTGTTGGTGAATGGACTCCAGATTTAGGGTCTGTAGAAATTAAGATTTCCGATGCAATTCCTTCTCAATATACAAGTGAGTTAGGTAACGTAAAAGAAGAAATGAAAAAAAGCCAAGTTATGGCTGACGAAATTGTAATGGAATTCAAAGAAGATGGAACTTTTACAGTGGGTCCAAAAGGTGAAACTAAAGATTTTAAATGGGATGTTGATGGAAATAACTTAGTTATTTCTGGAGAAATTGAAGGTCAAAAATTTAATGCAGCATTTGAAATCGCTGAATCTTCTGCTGATGAGTTTACATTGAAATTAACAGGAACTTCAATTATGGAACAAGCAAAAGCTCAATATTCTAAAGAAGTGGATGAAGCTATGAATTCAGTTCCTGAATTAAAAGCTTTGGATTTAGACAAAATCCTTAGCGAGTCATGGGCTTCTATGAAATTCAAGAAGAAACAAGCAGCTTAATTATAAGTAATTAATTTTAAATTTAAAAGAGGACTCAATAAGTCCTCTTTTTTTTTACATAAACAATCCCAAGATGCATCATCTTGGGATTGTTATTTTCATTAATATTTATTTAAGTGTTTATTTAAGTAAAGCTCTAGAAATAACTAATTTTTGAATTTCAGAAGTTCCTTCACCTATAGTACAAAGTTTACTGTCTCTGTAGAATTTCTCTACTGGGAATTCTTTAATATAACCATAACCGCCAAATATCTGAACTGCTTCTGTAGCAACTCTTACTCCTACTTCAGATGCAAAATATTTAGCCATAGCAGATTCTTTCATCACTTTTTTGCCTTTCATCAACATATCAGCAGCTTGATAAAGCAATAATTTTGCTGCTTCTATTTCTGTAGCCATATCTGCTAATTTGAAAGAAATTCCTTGAAAAGAAGAAATAGGTTTTCCAAATTGTTCTCTTTCTTTAGAATAATTGATAGCAGCTTCTAGTGCTCCTTCTCCAATTCCTAGACCTAAAGCTCCTATAGAAATTCTTCCTCCGTCAAGGATTTTCATAGCTTGGATAAAACCATCTCCTACTTCTCCTAGAATATTATCTTTGTGTACTCTACAATCCGTAAAAATAACCTCTGCAGTTTCTGAAGCTCTCATCCCTAACTTATCTTCTTTTTTTCCACCTTCAAAACCAGGAGTTCCTCTTTCTACTACAAAAGCGGTCATGCCATGAGAATCTAATAGTTCACCAGTTCTGGCAATTACAACAATACAATCACCAGATTTACCATGAGTGATAAAGTTTTTTGAACCATTCAATACCCAATAATCTCCATCTTGTTTGGCAACACATTTCATTCTTCCAGCATCAGATCCTGTGTTAGGTTCTGTCAATCCCCATGCACCTATCCACTCAGCAGTAGCTAACTTCGGTAACCATTTTTTCTTTTGTTCTTCGTTTCCAAATTTATAAATATGATTGGTACAGAGCGAATTATGAGCAGCAACAGAAAGTCCAATTGATCCACAAACTTTAGCAATTTCTCTAATAGTCATGATGTATTCATTATATCCCATTCCAGAACCTCCATATTCAGTAGGAATTAAAATACCCATCAAACCGAGTTCTCCCGCTTTTCTGAATACATCTATAGGAAATTCTTGAGATTCATCCCATTTCATCACATTTGGTCGTATTTCCTTTTCAGCAAAATCTCTAACCATTTGCTGAATCATTAATTCATTTTCTGTTAAATCAAAATTCATTGTGTGTATGTTTATTGTGTTATAAAATCTTAAAAGGTTATTAAACTAGTAACTTGGTTACTATGTAAATTCAATTTGTTTCTTCCTTCCAAAAAGGCTAATTCCACTAAGAATGAGAATCCAGCGATATCGCCACCTTCTTTTTTTATTAATTGTGCAGCTGCTTCAGCAGTTCCTCCAGTGGCCAATAAATCATCGTGAACAAGCACTTTCATGCCTTTAGAAACAGAACCTTGATGCATTTCAATTTCGGCACTTCCATATTCCAAATCATATTTATAACTGATTGTTTTGTATGGTAATTTCCCTTTTTTTCTTATCAAAATAAAAGGAATATCAAGTGCCATAGCAAGAGGGAAGCCAAAGAGAAAGCCTCTACTTTCAACTCCTGCCACTGCGTCTATTTTTCCTTTCCAGTCTTTAGCAAATTCTGTAACTATTTCTTGCGATAATTGGGCGTCTTCTAATATCGGGGTGATATCCTTAAATAAGATTCCAGGTTTTGGAAAGTCTGGAACATTTCTTATTGCGTTATTTATTTTTTCTTGTAAGTTCATTCTGTTGTTAAGTATGGAGCAATTTTAAGAAATAATTTTTCATCAATCAAAACTGATTTTTTGATGTTTGAAACTTTTTTATATTTTCCATGTACATTTCTCATCTGAACAATCGAATTGGCAACTTTCCAATCTATATAAGGATGATTTCTTAAAATTGAATCCCCTGCAATATTAATATTTATTTTTGAAATTTGAGAGCTATCTATCGAAAAATAAGACAGATTATTATCAATAATTTCAGGAGGCAATTTGTAAGTTTCTTTCATTTGATTAATATGGATGAAACCACCCAATAGATTCCTGTATTTTATAATTCTTTTGGCATAACCAATACCAATGCCAGGCAAAGATGAAAATGCAAGTGTGTCGGCAGTGTTAATCTCTATGATTTCATAATTTTTTTCGAAAGTTTCTTTAGGTTTTTTATTGATCAAATAAAACCCTTTCAAAGAGTTGACTTCTATGACTTCAGCATTTTTGTATTCCAATGTTGGAAGGAGATTTTTTGCTATCACTTCATTTTCAAAAGGTAAAACACAGTACCAATACATATTATCTCTTTTAGAGTAATATAAGGAGTCAATGTTTTCAAACCCTCCATATATAGGAGTAGGAGATTTTTCTAAAACAATAATATAAAACTTAGAATTGCTATATTCACTTTTGAAATTTTGATATTCAGATTTATTGTCATATTCAAATTTTTCATATTCGATTTTTTCAGGCAAATCAATATATGCTTCCAATTGAGCATATTTAAACTCATCTACCATAAAGAGTTTGAGGACATCTTTTTTTGTTTTGAAAACAGCACCCGAGGCTTTATAGTTTTCTATAGATACAGCTTGTTTTTGAGAAAACCCCAATTTTACCCAATCTTCTTCTCCTATGGTATTAGGATTAAAAACAAAGTATTCTATTTCAGAATTGGTAGTTTGAATTGCATCTAACTTTGCTTTTTTAAATAGCGAAATTTCTTTTTTGAAATCTGTAAAATCTGTAGTTGTATTAGAAACAAAAAAGCCTCTAACAAAATACCAACTTATTAAAAGAAAAATAATTCCTAATAGAATGCTTACACCTATCCTTTCGCCTCTAGAATAATGAAAATAGTCTTTAAAAGGGGAGAGCATTTTAGTTTTATTTATTCTTGTATTCTTTTATTGCGGCTCTAAACCTCTTAACTTCTTCTCTAACTTTTGGAGATAAGAAAAGTAGTCCAATGATGTTAGGGAATACCATAGCAAAAATCATTGCATCTGAAAAATCAATTACAGCCCCTAAACTTATAGAAGAGCCAATTACTACAAAAATTACAAAAAGTGCTTTGTATAGTAAATCTACATTTTTACTTTTTCCAAACAAAAACTTCCAAGCTTGAAGTCCATAGTAACTCCATGAAAGCATTGTAGAAAAAGCAAAAAGTATGACTGCTACTGTAAGTACATATGAAAAATTTGGAATTGCAGTATCAAAAGCCAAAGAAGTTAAATCAACTCCTCCGACAGCTTTTTCACTTCCATTTAGAATAACATTTTTACTGCCATCTAGATGACCATATTCAAATAGACCTGCTTTAAGGTTGGTAATAACAATTACCAAAGCCGTCATTGTACAAATTATTACAGTATCAATTAAAGGTTCAAGTAAAGCAACAACTCCTTCACTAGCAGGATATTTTGTTTTTACGGCTGAATGAGCTATTGCAGCAGAACCAACGCCTGCTTCATTACTAAATGCTGCTCTTTGGAAACCAACAATTATAACGCCTAAGATTCCTCCAAGACCTGCTTCAGGTGTAAAAGCACCTTCGAATATTAATCCAAAAGCTTTTGGAATTAAAGAGAAGTTCATTCCTAAGATAACTAATGCAGCACCAACATAAATTACAGCCATAAATGGCACTACTTTTTCAGTGACTGCTCCAATTTTTTTAATTCCACCAATAATTACAATTCCAACTAAAATGGCAATTACAACTCCAAAAGCAAATGCTGCAAAACCAGACTCAATTCCTGTCATTTGTAAAAACTGAGAGGCCGCTTGATTGGCTTGAAACATATTTCCACCACCAAAAGAACCTCCTACAGCCATTATGGCAAAAAATATTGCCAATACTTTACCAAATCCTGTCCATCCTTTTTCTTTAAAGCCTTTAGAAAGATAGTACATAGGACCTCCGTGAACAGTTCCATCAGCATCAATATCTCTATACTTTACACCAAGTGTACATTCCACAAATTTACTAGCCATTCCAATAAATCCAGCGATAATCATCCAAAGTGTTGCTCCTGGACCTCCCATAGCAATTGCTACAGCAACACCAGCAATATTTCCTAGTCCAACTGTAGCGGATAGAGCGGCTGTTAATGCTTGAAATGGAGTTACTTCTCCGTCAGATCCCTCAACCATTATTGTATTTGGGTTATCTCCTTCATTGATGTTTACTTGCTCTGTGTTTTTAGATACAGTATGTTTGTCTATATCAACATATTTTCCTTTTACAACTCTAAAAGCAACTCCTAAAAGCCTGATATTAGGAAATCTAAAGTATAATGTGAAAAATGTAGCACCACCTAATAAAATAATTAAAACTATTGGAACTGAATGACCTGAAATAGTAATATCATAAAAAACTATTCCGCTAATAAAATCAGCGATAGGCTTGAAAAAGTTATTGATTTTTTGGTCAATTCCAACTGAAGTTTCTTCTTGAGAAAATGAAGTAAATGGATTAATAAATATAGAAAAAAATGTAAGTAATAAGAATGCTTTCAATCTCATAAAAAAGTTTTTTTAATTATTCAATAAACTCAATCCCTCTTCAAAACTAACAGGATTGTACCCTAACAGTTTTTTTGCTTTATCCAAAACAAATCCTGTGACAGGAGGTCTTTTTGCTACTTGATTCAAAGATACAGATTTTATTGGACTGACAAAAGAATCGTCTAAATTATAATATTTAGCTACTCTTTTTACCAATTCTAATATACTCATTTGGTCTTTTCCAGATAAATGAAAAATTCCTGTGGCATTTTTTTCTGCTATTAATATACAACCTTTAGCTAAATCATCTGCAAATGTAGGACTTCTAAATTGATCGTCAACAATTGTCAATGGATCTCCTTTTACTAATGCACTTTTTGCCCACAATACAATATTGGAACGACTCATATTATCTCCTTCTCCATAAACAATGATGGTTCTTGCAATTGCCCATTTTTGGTAATCACTTTCAATGAGTAATTTTTCAGCAGCCCATTTAGATTTACCATAGTAACTTAATGGATTAGGTTGATCTTCCTCTTTGTAAGGGCCATTTTCACCATCAAAAATAAAGTCTGTTGACAAGTGAATAAAATGAGCATTGATTTTTTTACAAGCCTCAAAAAGATAGGAAACAGCATTGACATTGATTTCCCAACAAGCTTCTTTTGCATCTTCACAGGCGTCCACATTGGTCATTGCTGCGGTATTAATGACATAATGAGGGTGATATTCGGTTATAACTTCCTCAACTTGGTCTCGAGAAGTAATGTCAAGCGATTGGTAATTAAATCCTTTTATACTTTCAATTCTATTTTCACCCATAGAAGTGGCTAAAAAATCAAAATCAGAATGAAATGATAACAATTTCACTAATTTTTGTCCTAAAAGACCATTTGAACCAGTAATTAGAATTCTTTTTTTCATTTTTTAATTTGTAATTAGTTGAAGTGCTTCATTCAATTCTTTGATTTGTTGACTAGTACCTAGAATAAATATTTTTGAATTTGGTAGAATAGGTAACTCATCTGATGGGTTTATGAAGTATTCATTATCTGGAGATTTGTATCCTATTATACTGCAGTTTTCAAATTGATTTTTTACATCTTTAATACTTTTGTATTTGCAATTATCAGGTATGTTTTTAAAACCAATTTCTTCTAGATTAACTTCATTATTTCCTTGAATGTTGATTTGATTTAAAAATTCAACAATATCTGGTGTAGAAACCAATTGAGCCATATGGTTGCCTCCAAGAATATCTGGCATAACCACGTTATCAGCTCCAGCTATTTTTAACTTTGGTACACTTGAGTCTATAGATGCTCTTGAAATAATATTTAAATTGGGGTTGATAGATTTTGCTGTTAGTACTACAAAAAGATTATCTGCATCTGAAGGCAACACTGTAATTAATGATTTTGCATGTTTAATTCCTGCTGAGATTAAAATCTCATCTTTAGTAGCATCACCTTTGATGATGTTGAAAGTATTTTTCTTTTTTGTCTCATCTACAATTTGAGAATCTTTTTCAATTACAATAAAATCTTTTTTATGAAATTCCATTGTATTGATAGTTTGTTTTCCTACTTTTCCAAAACCGCAAATCACGGTGTGGTCTTTTAAATCATCTATTTTTTTCATTGCTACGTACTCTTTGTAATATTTTTTGTAATCACCTGATACAAAATGTGAAGTAATCGTGGATAATGCATAGGCAAATGTACCTAAACTTGTAATAATTAAAAATGAAACAAATATTTTTGTTTCTTCTGAAAAGGGAGTGACTTCACCAAAACCAACTGTAGACATAGTTATAATAGTTTGGTAAAAGGCATCAATAAAAGATTGATCTTCTAATATCATAAATCCAACAATACCAATAAAAGTAACCAAAACCAAAATCAACAAAGCGAGATAAGTATTGGAGAAAAAACTTAGATTAGATAGAATTATATTTCTTTGAAATTTTTTCATTTTAGTAAGAAGTTTCCAATTTTACAATGTAAACATTTTTTCAAAGAACAGAAATTATTATGTAATTGAATCAAACTTTGTGAATCTTTTGCGTTTGTATTTTCTAAACCGACTTCATTTAATTTTTTTGTGATTTTGTTTTGTTCAGGTTTTATACTTTCTAGAAGTTCGAAAGCATATTTTTCATAAGAGTCGTCTCCTATACTTTTTCCATAAGCAAAAGCAAAAGGAACAACCCAATTAATTAATAGTATGTTTAAAGATGATAGTCCCATTTTACCAGAATTCAAGGCATGTTTACTCGCTTTGAATGAATAATGCGATTTCCAAAATTCTGATGGTTCTATATCTAATATCAATGCAATATCTGAGGCTTTCATTTTATCTCTCACCATAAAAAACAATTGATGCGTTCCAACATAAATAGCCGCCAATTGAGCTATTCTTAGTGTTGGAAAATTAGGTGGACGCATTCTAGAAAACTTCCATTCTACACCACTCATGGATGAAATATCGTGTTTTTGTTTGAGGTATAAATATTCATTTCTCAATTGTGAATGATATTCATTATCTGGATTAGACTCATTCAACATTCCTGCTTGTCCAAAAAGTAAAGCTTCAGCACTCAATAAATTATTGGATTCTTTATTGAGCATTTGCAAAGGAACTTTCTTTGCCAAATCTATCATCGGTTCGGCATTAGTTTTCATGCCCATAAACCTAAATAGAAATTGATGAAATGTTTCTTCCCAATTGCCTTTATTTTGTTTCAAACTTTCTTCAATTTCCTTCGATTTTCTTTCCAATCTTTCTACTAATACACTATCGAGCATATTAATCTTGATGAAATTAGGAACTTCATTGAATTGTTGTTCACAGGGAAGTTGATTTCCATTGTTGAGAAATTGCTCATAATAAAAATAAGCGGCTTCATCAATTTTCCCTTTGAGTTCCAGTACAGGAATGGTTTCGTTGTTTTGATTCACAATGTCTTTGTCGTGTTCATAAACTACGTGTAAAATCACATTGTTGTATCTTTTATCATTTTGGTGTTTGTGCAAACTCCAATCTGAAGTTTTGATGTGAATTTCCACCGAACCTGCCCAAAGCGTGTCGTCAATTTTGATTTTAGCTTCTGAAAAATCTGGTCCAGCATCGTGATTGTGAAAGCCTTTATTTACAATTGAAATTTCTTGACCCTCTGTCGTTTTTAAATTAAGACTACTAAACTTGCTGAATTTCCAACAATAATGTAAGTAATCTTCGGTCATAAAATAAATTTAATAGTAGTTGATTTTCTTTTGCAATAATAAGAATTTTAGATGAAATTTAGGGAGATTAGTGAATTATTTCATTTCCAATATAATTCTTATTCTTTTTTTTGAATTTACTTCTAAACCAAAAAAGATACAAACACAAACATGATAAATCTAAATAAGTAGGAATAATAACAATGATTTAGATCACTTGATGCTCCTTCAAAAAAATTTCCATTTCAGATTGAAGTTTATGGGCTTCATCTCTAGCTAATAACGCAAAATCTTCACCATTTCCAGCATAAATAATCGACCTAGAAGCATTTACAAGAAGGCCGCAATCTTGGTTGATACCATTTTCTACTACATCTTTCAAACTACCTCCTTGCGCACCTACTCCTGGAACTAACAAAAATGCGTTGGGTGCAATGTTTCTAACTTTTTTAAGAATATCGGCTCTGGTTGCTCCTACAACATACATCAAATTGTTTTCATCTCCCCATTCTAATGAAGTTTCCATCACTTTTTCGAATAGCATTTTACCATTATCAATCACGCGATATTGAAAGTCTAATCCTCCTAAATTACTTGTTGCAGCCAACAATATCACCCACTTATCTTTGAAATCAAAATAGGGTTTTACAGAATCTTCACCCATGTAAGGGGCAACAGTTATAGCATCAAAATTATAGGTTTGAAAAAATGTCTCAGCGTATTTTCTAGAAGTATTTCCAATGTCTCCACGCTTAGCATCAGCAATTGTAAAAATGTCTTTGGGAATGTAATCCAAAGTTTTTTCTAATGTATCCCAACCTTTTGAACCTAAAGATTCGTAAAAAGCTATGTTGGGTTTGTATGCCACACAATAGAGATGTGTAGCATCGATAATTCTTTTATTGAACTCAAATATTGGGTCTTCGAAATCTAGTAAAAACTGTGGAATTTTCGACAACTCAGTGTCCAAACCAACGCACAAAAAAGATTTCTTTGTTTTAATTTGCTCTATTAACTGTAATCTATTCATTTATTTATTTATAAATTTTGACTAAAGTCCTAGTCCTCCCTCTTTAAGTTTTTCTGTATTTTCTGCCATTTTTAAGGACTCAATCATTTCCTCAATGTCTCCTCCAATATAATTGTTTAGATTGTACATTGTTTTGTTGATCCTATGATCCGTAACTCTTCCTTGTGGCCAATTGTAAGTTCTAATTTTTGCAGATCTATCTCCTGTGGAAACCATTGTTTTTCTTTTAGCCGCTATGTCACCGTTTCGTTCGTTTAATTCTCTATCATACAATTTTGCTCTTATCATTTCCATAGCAGTAAGTCTGTTTTCTAACTGAGAACGGGCGATTTGGCAAACCACAACAATTCCAGATGGTTTGTGCGTTAATTGTACTTTGGTTTCAACCTTATTTACGTTTTGTCCACCAGCTCCTCCCGAACGAGATGTTTGCATTTCGATATCTGCAGGATTTATGACCACATCTACTTCTTCAACTTCTGGTAAAATGGCCACTGTTGCGGCTGATGTATGCACACGTCCTTGAGTTTCTGTATCTGGAACTCTTTGAACACGGTGTACACCTGCTTCGTATTTTAAAGTTCCATATACTTCATCACCTGTCACTTTGAGAATTACCTCTTTGTAACCACCCATAGTTCCTTCAGTAACGTCAATTACTTCAACTTTCCAACCTTTGTTTTCAAAATATCTCGTATACATTCTGTATAAATCTCCAGCAAAAAGACTGGCTTCATCACCACCTGTTCCAGAACGAATTTCCACAATAGCATTTTTATCATCCTCAGGATCTTTGGGAATCAACATCCATTTGATTTTTTCTTCCCATTCTTCTTTTTGAACTTCCAACTCTTTGATTTCAGCTTTTGCCATTTCTTTGAAATCAGCATCTGTTTCTGAAGATAGTATTTCATATGAAGATGAAAGATTATCTAAAACATTTTTGTATGCATCATATGCTTTTACAATTTCCTCTTTGTCCTTATATTCTTTGTTGAGTTTAACGTACCTTGACATATCTGAGATAATGTCTGGATCTACAATAAGTTTCCCAACTTCCTCAAATCTCATTTTGATGGCCTCTAATTTGGGCAAATAAGTTTCTGCACTCATAATCAACTCTTAATTATTGTAAATAAATTCACCAAATTCTGAAGTAATGGTCAGTTTTTTGGTATCTGCTTTTTCAACTCTACCCACTATTTGGGCAGCCACCCCAAAAGATTCACTTATTAGAATGATGTCTTCGGCTATTTCTTTTGGAACATAAAATTCCATTCTGTGTCCCATATTGAAAACTTTGTACATTTCTTCCCAACTGGTTTGAGATTCCTCTTGTATCAATTTAAATAAAGGTGGAACCGGAAATAAATTATTCTTAATTACATGAACATCGTTTACAAAATGTAAAACTTTGGTTTGTGCACCACCACTACAATGCACCATTCCGTGAATTTGGCTTCTAAATTTTTCTAAAACATTTTTGACAATAGGAGCATACGTTCTGGTTGGAGAAAGCACTAATTTTCCTGCATCCAAAGGTGTGTTTTCGATTTTGTCTGTCAATTGTTTAGTTCCAGAGTACACCAATTCTTCTGGAACAGCATGATCGTAACTTTCCGGATACTTGGATGCCAAAACTTTGCTAAAAACATCATGACGTGCAGAAGTTAAGCCATTGCTTCCCATTCCACCGTTGTAAGATGTTTCATATTTTGCTTGACCAAAAGAAGACAAACCTACAATCACATCTCCCTCTTGAATATTTCCATTGTCAATGACATCTGCTCTTTTCATTCTAGCAACTACTGTAGAATCTACGATGATGGTTCTTACCAAATCTCCAACATCTGCTGTTTCACCTCCTGTAGAAATAATCTTAAATCCTTGCGATTCTAATTCAGCCAATAATTCCTCTGTTCCATTAATCAAAGCAGAAAGTACCTCTCCTGGGATTAAATTTTTATTTCTTCCTATGGTAGAAGACAACATAATATTCTCAGATGCACCTACACACAACAAATCATCGATGTTCATGATTAATGCGTCTTGCGCAATGCCTTTCCAAACCGATAAATCTCCTGTTTCTTTCCAATACATGTAAGCCAAGGAAGATTTAGTACCTGCTCCATCAGCATGCATGATAATACAATGTTCATCACTTCCAGTGAGGTAATCCGGAACGATTTTACAAAACGCTTTGGGGAATAATCCTTTATCTACATTTTTGATGGCGTTATGAACATCCTCTTTTCCGGCAGAAACACCCCTTCCTTGATATCTTTTCTCTACTGATGACATAAAATTTTGTTTATCAAAATTTATTTAAAAAAAAACATCCTGCTCAATTCAAAGCAGGATGTTTAAATATATAATATTTTATCTACTGACCTTCTTTTGGCTTGTAGTCAAAACTAATAACTCTAAACTGTGTACGTCTGTTTTTTTGATGCGCTACTTCTTGCTCTTCTTTAGTGGGCATTTTTTTGATAGTCTCACATTCTAGACCATTTGCTCTTGGAACATCCATACCATAACCTGCAGCAATCATTCTGTCTGCTGGGATTCCTTTTTCAATTAAGTAATCCACACAAGCTTGCGCTCTTCTTTGAGATAAAGCTTTGTTGTAATTGGCAGAACCTCTACAATCCGTGTGTGCTTGTAGTTCAATGATGATTGTTTGGTTTTCCATCAAAGTAGTGTATAAGTAATTCAAAGAATCTTTTGAATTAATTCTGTCATCTACCAACAATTCTGATTTGTCATAAGCATATTGAACTTCAGGGAAGTCAATTACAGTACTTGTATCAGCAGGTTGCATGAATAATTCTTCAATAAATTTCTTAGAATTTGTTTCACCAACAGTTGTAAATTTTGATTTCGCACCTAAGAAATTTTCCTTAGCGACATCAATGTTGTAGGAAGTCTCTTTATTGATAAATCTACTTCCAGCATTGTCATCATAAGTAAACATACCCGATTCATCAGTAGTTTTTACTACTTGAGAACCATCAGATCCAACTAATGTAATTTCAACACCTGGAAGTAGTTCAAGTGTTTCTTTGTTTTTAACGTAAACCTCAAGAATGAATTTTATTTCAGGTAAATTGAAAGAATAAATATCATCTCTACCTTTACCATTGGCTCTACTTGAAGTAAAGAAACCTCTTTTGTCGTCTGATCCTTTTTCAAAGATGATTCCGAAATCATGTTCTTCAGAGTTGATAGGGTATCTCATGTTTTCTACATTACCCCATTTATTTTCTCCAGTAGATTCTGCTTTAAATATATCCAAACCTCCCATACCTATATGGCCAGTTGAAGAAAAATATAGAGTGCCTTCATCAGTTAAATGAGGGAATAATTCATCTCCAGAAGTATTAATTGTTGGTCCTAAGTTTACAGGAGTCATCCATTTTTTCTCTCTTTCATCAAATTCTGACATCCACAAATCTTTTCCTCCTTGTCCACCAGGTAAATCTGAAGCAAATATCATTATTTTTTCTGATTTATCTAATGTAGGATGACCCGTAGTAAGAGAATCTACACCTTCAGGTTTTAATACAATTTTAGTGGCTTCTTTCCAAGATTTTCCTTGAGGTTCTGAAAAGAAGATATCACATCCAATGTTTTCTTTTTTCTCTCTAGGACATCTAGTAAAATACAAAGCATCTCCTTTTGCATTTAAGAATGGACTACCTTCATTGTCCTCAGTATTGATGGTGTTAGGAAGGATAACTGGTTCATCCCATTTACCTTTGTTATCTCTTGTTGTAGTCCATAAATCCATGTAGGACTCTCCAGTTCTAGGATCTACATCATCACCTGTAGAACCGGGTCTTGAAGATGCAAAAACCAAAACATTTCCTTTTTTATCACCCCAAACAGGAGAATAATCATATGAAGAAGTGTTCAGTTGAATTTCGTTTTGAACGATGTGTTTTGTAGGTTCAGCTTTCCAAGTAATTGCTTTTTTACAAGACGACAAACCAGATTCTGCTTCTTTATGACCGGGTTTTTTAGATAAAAATTGTTCGTAAAATCCTTGTGCTTCTTTATAATTTCCTTGTTGTTTCATTACTTCAGCCATGTAAAACAAAACCATAGGATCATTGGCATCAT
Source organism: uncultured Flavobacteriales bacterium (assembly GCA_963922585.1). Classification (GTDB taxonomy): domain Bacteria; phylum Bacteroidota; class Bacteroidia; order Flavobacteriales_D; family Parvicellaceae; genus Parvicella. Next base: position 41,162 of record CAWUIK010000008.1, read on the forward strand.
ATTTCAGTTTTAGAGCTTTCGCATAAAAAGTTTCTGCTTGAGCAGGTTCAACCATCATTCTATAACATTCACCAATTTGGAAATTAATTCTTGCTTTCTCAGCCGGCTTAGCTTTAACATCTGCTTTTTTGTATGTTTCGATTGCTGTAAAATACGATTCATTCATAAAAGCAACATCTGCTTCTTTTGAAAAGTTTTTTTGTCCAAAAACTGATGCGGAAAAAACGCAACATATTGACAAACAAATAATTAGTCTAAAAAATTTCATAGTTAGTCTTTTAAATTACCTTGATTAACGTCTATATTATAAAAACGTAGATGCGAAAATAAATATTTTATTTTGATTATTCCTAATAAAATGATACAAAAATTACTTTTGAACTATTAGCAAGATGAAAATCTAATTTATATTATTTTGCAAAAAGTAGTTCTCTTAATTTTGGTAAAGGCCAATATTCATCACCAACTATTCTCTCTAACCTATCAGAATGGTATTTGATTGTTTCAAAATAGGGTTTAACTTTGTTACAGTATTCAAATGCTTTTTCTTCAGAATCTACAATTTTATTAACTACTTTTCTTGCTTCAATCATTTCTCCAACATTTTTATAAAGTTCATTCAAGTGATTTGCAATTCTTTTTATTAAATCAATTTGAACAGAACTCATCGCAGTTCCTTCTTTCCCTAATATTGCTTGTAGACCATTTGCATTTCCAATTAATTCGGATTGATATTTAATAGCAGCAGGAATAATGTTAGTATTACAAATATCTCCTAAAATTCTTGATTCAATTTGAAGTTTTAAGATGTAATTTTCCAATTCTACTTCATGTCTTGCTTCAATTTCTCTTTTAGTAAGAATGCCTTGACTCTCAAAAAGGTCGATATACATTTTGGATTTCATCACTTCTAAAGCACTAGGTGTGTCTTTAAAATTATTCAATCCTCTTTTAGCCGCTTCTTTAACCCATTCTTCACCATATCCATTTCCTTCAAATCTAATTTTTTTAGATTCTTTGATTAATTTTTGAAGTTCTTTAAGAATGGCCTCGTCTTTTTTGTCACCTTTTTCAATTCTCGTATCTACAGCTTTTTTGAAATCAATTAATTGTTTAGCAACAATGGCATTAATTGCCACCATAGCAGACGAACAGTTTGCGGTAGAACCTACTGCTCTAAATTCAAATTTATTTCCTGTAAATGCAAATGGAGAAGTTCTATTTCTATCTGTGTTGTCTAGAAGAATTTGTGGAATTTTCCCGATATTTAACTTTAATTCAGTTTTATCTTCTGGAGTCATTCTTCCCGCTTTGATAGACTTTTCTAACTTGTCTAGCATTTCAGAAAGTTGAGTGCCTATAAAAACAGATATAATTGCAGGTGGCGCTTCATTGGCGCCTAATCTGTGGTCGTTAGAGGCTGAGGCAATACTCGTTCTTAGTACATCTGCATAATCTGCAATGGCTTTAATTGTATTTACAAAGAAAGTTAAGAACCTTAGATTGGTTTTGGGATTTTTTCCAGGAGATAATAAATTAACTCCAGTGTTGGTTGATAAAGACCAGTTGTTATGTTTACCGCTTCCATTTACTCCTGCAAATGGTTTTTCGTGAAATAAAACTCTGAAGTCATGCTTTCTTGCTACTTTTTCCATGACATCCATTAGCAATAAGTTGTGATCAACTGCTAAGTCTGCGTCTTCATAGATTGGGGCACATTCAAATTGATTTGGAGCAACTTCATTATGCCTTGTCTTAACAGGGATTCCAAGTTTTAAAGCTTCCATTTCCATTTCTTGAATAAATGAAAGAGCTCTTTCTGGTATAGATCCAAAATAATGGTCGTCTAACTGTTGTCCTTTAGCGGGCATATTTCCTACTAATGCTCTTCCAGCCATCATTAAATCTGGTCTTGCGTTAAATAAAGCAGCATCAACTAAAAAATATTCTTGTTCCCATCCTAAAGTTGCTTTAACTTTATTTACTTCCTTGTCAAAATATTGGCAAACATCTGTTGCGGCTTTATCAATGCAATGTAGTGCTTTTAAAAGCGGCATTTTGTGATCTAACGCTTCACCTGTGTAAGCAATAAAAATTGTTGGAATACAGAGTGTAGTTCCCATTATAAATGCAGGTGATGTGGGGTCCCATGCCGTGTAACCTCTAGCTTCAAAAGTGTTTCTAATCCCACCATTTGGAAATGAAGAAGCATCGGGTTCCTGCTGCACTAACAAACTTCCTTCAAATTGTTCAATAGCCTTTCCATCTTCAATAGGGGTGAAAAATGCATCGTGTTTTTCAGCGGTTGAACCAGTAAGTGGCTGAAACCAATGCGTGTAATGTGTAACTCCTTTAGACATTGCCCAGTCTTTCATTGCTGTCGCAATTTGATCTGCTACATGTCTTTCAATTCTTTCTCCATTTTTAATTGCAGCAACAACGCTTTTGAAAGCCTCGTCCGTAAGGTGAGCTCTCATTGCTGAAATATTAAATACATTAGTTCCGTAATATTCAGAAACTTTGTTTTGTGGAAGGTTTACTTGTCTAGGTTTTCTTGAAGACAATTCACTTAACGCTGAAAATCTTGATGATGGCATTTTTTAGAGTTTTAATTTTGTGCAAAAATATGATATTCCATCAAAAACTCAATAAAAAAATAAAATATTTTTAATTACCCCCTATTTTTTTTGGGGTGATTACAAAAAAAGAGTAAATATTTTATATCACCCCTTTTATTTTCATTATCAAAATGAAAATATATGCAATATAACATGAAAACAATAAGAATCCTTTAACTCTGCTAATTTTATCTCCCAGGTATAAAATTGGTATTAAAAGTAAGGAGATTCCAATCATCCAAAGCATATCAAAATCCATTACACTTTGCTCAATGTCTATTGGTTTTACCATTCCAGTGATGCCTAATACAGCAAATACATTAAAAATATTAGACCCAACTAAATTTCCAACAGAGATATCACTTTGTTTTTTTAAAGCAGCCATAATAGAAGCTACTAATTCAGGAGCGCTTGTTCCAATTGCAACTACAGTTACTCCAATAACACTATCGCTGAGTTCAAGCGCTTTTGCAATGCCTACAGCACCACCAACAAACCATTCGGATCCAAAGTATAAACCAATGAGTCCTAATGTTAAGAAAAACAAAGAAGATTTTAGAGATATAGGTTTTTCATTAGATTCTTCTTTTATTGTTTCTTGAAGGGAGGGGATATTATCTTTTGAAATTCTATTTTCTCTTCTAGTTTTGTGTATGAGGTAATAAACAAACAATAGAAGTAATACAACAAATAAAAAGCCTTCCCAAAATCCAATTGTCAAGTTTATTGCCAAAACATAGAAAAGAAGGGAAGCGAATATCATTACTGGGTAATCCAGTATTTTGGTTTGTTTTTCGGCAATTATTGGGAAAATCATAACTGTAATGCCAAGAACTAATGCTAAATTTGCAATATTAGAACCAACAACATTTCCGACTGCAATTCCAGGGTTTCCTGCTAAAGCACTTTGAATACTTACTAATAATTCTGGAACTGAGGTTCCAAAAGAAACTACTGTGAGTCCAATTATCATTGGAGAAATTTTGAAAGATGCAGATAAACCTACTGCGCCTCTTACTAGAAACTCCCCGCCTATAATGAGAATCCCTAAACCAAGCAGAAGAAATAGAATATCCATTCTAAGAAAGGTTATTGAATTAATTTATTTTTTTCGATTGTATTTTCCACTTCCTTAGCAATCTCTTTAATTTCTTTTGTATTTTCTTTTGCTGAGTTTGCAATGTCTCTTTGAATATCTTGCGTGGCATCTTTGATTTGACGAACGCCTCTGCCTAAGTTTCTAGCTAGACTTGGAATACTATCTGCGCCAAAAACCATTAATACGATAAGTAAAATAACAAGTATTTCACCTCCGCTGATACTATTTAGGAATAATGTAACCATAATCGAACTGCAAATTTACAAAAAAAGGTCACTGAAACCTCAGTGACCTTTAAAACTTTAAAAAATATATTAAATAAAATGTTAAAGCATTCCATTTACAGTTCTTACTGCATCTGCATTTTCTTTAAATTTTGCTTTTTCTTCGTCATTTAATTCAATCTCAACGATTTTTTCAACACCGTTTTTTCCAATAATTACTGGAGCACCCATACAGATATCTGAAAGACCATATTCACCATTCAACATCACTGAACAAGGAATCATTTTCTTTTGATCACAAGCTATAGCTTGAACAATAGCAGAAACTGCAGCGCCTGGTGCATACCATGCAGAAGTTCCTAATAATTTTGTAAGCGTAGCTCCTCCTACTTTAGTATCTTCAGCAACTTGAGAAAGTCTTTCGGCAGATAAGAAATTTGAAACTGGCACACCATTTCTTGTAGCCATTCTCGTTAGTGGGAGCATCCCTGTATCGCTATGAGCAGCGATTACCATTCCATCCACGTCAGAAGTTGGGCAGCCTAGAGCTTCTGATAATCTGTATTTAAAACGAGCACTATCTAAAGCACCTCCCATTCCAATAATTCTATTTTGAGGAATTCCTGTTGTTTTATGAACCAAATAGGTCATTGTATCCATTGGGTTACTCACAACTATGATAATTACATTAGGTGAATTTTCTAATAAGCTTTGAGCAACAGATTTTACAATTCCTGCATTGATGCCAATCAACTCTTCTCTTGTCATGCCTGGTTTGCGAGGAATTCCACTTGTGATAACTGCTACATCACTACCTGCTGTTTTTGAGTAATCACTTGTGCTTCCTGTAATTTTTGTATCAAATCCGTTCAATGATGCACATTGCATTAAATCCATTGCTTTTCCTTCTGCAAAACCTTCTTTGATGTCTACTAAAACAACTTCTGATGCAAAATTTTTCATAGCAATGTATTCTGCACAACTTGCTCCTACGGCTCCTGCACCTACAACTGTAACTTTCATAAGTATTATTATTTTAAATGATTAATTTTATTTTCGTTACGAAGGTAAAAAAATATAAAAGTACTGCTTCAATTCTAATGTTTTTTTTTAAACAAATTTTACCTTCGTGTTAAAATTATTTACAATCAAAGGCAACCATTAATAAAATCTTCGTCAAAGAAGAGTTAACAAAATGAAATCAAGCGAAAAAGATCTCAAATCATGGATAAGAGGATGCAAGGATAACGACCATTCTTGTCAAAGAAAGATATATGAGATGCTTTACGGTAAAATGATGGTGGTTTGCATGCGTTATGCAAATGATAGTCAGGAAGCCTGTGATATATTGCAAGATGGATTTTTGAAGGTCTTTGAAAAAATTAGATTATACAATGACGAAGGTGCATTTGAAGGTTGGGTAAGGCGCATCATTGTGAATACAGCAATTGATGCAATCAGAAAGCGAAAAAAAGAAGTGCTTTCAGATAACGATTCTGTGTTTGATGATACAGTAGAAGAAGAGGAAGACATGGAATTGTATGGGGGTGTTGATGTAAATGATGTGATAAATGCTATGCAAGAATTATCTCCTGTTTATAGAGCCGTATTCAATATGTATGTTATGGACGGATTGACACATCAAGAAATTGCAGAAGAACTCAATATTTCAGTGGGAACTTCAAAATCTAATTTATCAAAAGCTAGACATAATATTAAAACAATACTATTAAGTAAATTGCGTCATAAATGAGCGATAAGAATATAAATAAATTTGATGAGTTGCTAAAAAGCAAATTAGATGCTCATACAGTTCCTTTTGATTCCTCTAATTGGGATAAACTTCAAAAGCAACTTTCAAAAAACACACCTAAACAACTTTTCAAAAATCCATGGTTTATGAGTGGTGCTGCTGCTGTTTTGGTAGTTTCAATTTCTTTATCTGCTTATTATTTCAATGCTAGTAATACATCAGTAGATTTAAAAGAAACTCCAACTAAAATCGTAGAAAATTCAATTCAAGATAATGCACAAATCATCTCTGAAAATTCAAACATTGTATCAAATAACATTGATAAAGAGCAAGAAATTAAAGCTGAATCTAAAGAAAAAGAAGTAAATTCTCAAAATGAAGAAATTGATGGAAACCAAATTATATCTTCTGAGACTAGTACTGGTGATAACAAAATTGAAAATAGTAAAGAAATAGAAACCATAGCTTCAAACAATCATGTGGCTGAGAACAACAAAAATGAAGATGAAACCAATCCTCATGAAACACCTGGTGATCTCAGCCATACGGTTACTCCTGAAAATATTGAGGTTGTATCATCAAAGCCAAAGGCAATAATTACGAGTTCTGAAAAGGAGACTTGTTTAGGAAATGCATTAAAATTCAACTCCGAAAAACAAAAAGATGTTGTTTATTTATGGAGTTTTGGTGATGAAAATTACAGTGATGAACAAAATCCTTCTCATAAATATGCAAAGCCTGGAGAATATATTGTTAAGTTGATTGTTAAATCAAAATTGGATCCTAATATTATTGCTCAAAGTGAAGATTTTTTGGTTAAAATCCATGAATTGCCAATGGTTAGTTTTGATACTGAAAATTTTATAGAAAATGCAAAGCCATATGTGAAGTTTACAAACACTTCATCTAAAGTTGCTTTATCTTTTTGGAACTTTAAAGATGGAAAAATTTCTGAAGATAAAAACCCAATACATTTTTTCAAAAGAAAAGGAACTTACAATGTGAGTCTTACTGTTGTAGATGATAAAGGTTGTAAAGCGAGTAAAACTCAAGAGGTTTATATTGAAAATGATTACAATTTATTAGCTCCAAATTCATTTACTCCCAATGGAGATGGATTGAATGATGTGTTTATTCCAGAAGCCTTGAAAATCATGAATGTAGATTTTTCTATGTCAATTTTCAATCAATCTAATGGCTTGGTATACGAAACCAAAAATTTGAGTACGCCATGGGATGGTATCAACAATCAAACAGGTGAGCGTTGTTTAGAAGGAAATTATATTTGGGTAGTAACATTGATTACCGAAAATGGGGAAGTAGAGCAATACAAAGGAACTGTGATGATTTTGAATAAATAAAGTGTCAAAGTATATAATTGATTTGTAATTTTATTCTATTATAACTTCTACTTGTTTCTTTTTAGGCTCTTCTTCAATGCCAAGTTTATTAAAGAGTTTGTTCACGCCTTTATCCTTGTCTTTTTGGGATTTATCTTTTTCAGTATTTTTGATTGGTTTTTCTTTTTCGCTGGCATCATTCTCATCGAATTCTTCCCATTTTATTTCAAAAGTTGGCTCTGTTTTTTTTGGTGCAACATAATTTTGTACAGTAGAATCTTTTTTGAAAAGTCCTAATTCTGACTTTAGAATAGATTTCACATCTTTTTTCTCTTGCTCAATATTTTGTTTCATGACCACATGTTTTTCTTCATTGTCTAGTTCATATTGAGGATCTTCAAGATTTCCGTACATTCTCAAAAACAATCTTTTTCCAAGTTCATCATCTTCCACAGGTCCAAATAAATCATCTTTAGGATTTTTGTAATAAAGTTTTCTAAGCGTAAAGTCAAAATGATAGTCAATGTCATCATTGAAGCCATGAATTCCGGAAAGGTTGATGTCCATAACGTTACTAGAAATTGTCATTTTTGGAATCAAAATTTGACTATTTTTTATTGTTATAGTATTAGATAACTCAGAAAACTTAATCTTTTCCATTTTCTTTTGAAGTTTTTCTGTATCAATGACCAATTTAATCAACTTTACACTATTAAGGTATTCAGCAATTTCAATCATAGTAGATTGGTCATTTAATTCACCTTTTAAAATTTGCAAATCAATTTCTGCTAGAATACTTTCGGGCAAGATAGACATATCATTGTCCATCAAGGCTGCCATATTCATATTTATATGTGCGGTTCCTTTGATGTTTTTATCTGTGATAAATGTCTGGCCAAAATTATCCATTTCATAAAAGAAATTTTTGATTTCTACTTCGTTTGCAGAAATATTAGTGTTCCATGAAAAAGAAAAATCGGGGTCTTGTAGAAGGGTAGTGCTGCAAGTATATTTTCCACTGTTAGCATTGAAAGAAAAGTTTTTTGCACTTAAATTTTGGTGGTATAAAGTCACAACTCCTTTTACTTGTGATGCTATAAATTTACCGTAATTAAGTTCTTCAATTTGTGATTTAAGGTTCAAATGTACATCTTTAGGTAGTGAAAAAGGGACTTTATTATCTGAATCAAATGTGCTTGAGTTATTTTGATTTTCAGAAGTTAAAAGATAGTCTAAATTCAATTTATTTGATCTCAAGTCGGCTTCAACAGTTAGAATTTCATCAGGTTTTAGAATATATTGCAATAAATTTTTCATAGCGCCATCGAGTCTAAAGTCACTATCTTCTGCAAATCCATGAAAGTTGCTGATTACAGCATCATTCTGTTTGAGCACTAAATCTCCATATATTTTGGTGTAATTGATATTAGAAGAAGGTAATTTCAAAGAAACATCATTAAAATGAAATAATCCATCTGATTTTATAATTTTGAATTCATCCATTGTTTGTTTTCCAACAAAATTCAAATCAAAAGTAGTTAAACCAGATAGGTTTTCAATTGAATTAATTTTAGCGAATTTTTTTAATTCATTAAGATTAATTTCACCATTAGTTGTAACTATAATTTTGGGCGCGGAAAAATCTTCAACAGATAATTCACCTTTAATTTTTCCTACATCTATGCTGCCATTAATGTCTTTTATGATTAAATTAGAAACTCCATTTTTATCACTATCGTAGATGCCATCTAATGACAAATCTTTGAGTGTAACTCCAGATATTTTTTCTGTTAAACTTCCATCTTTTAAATAAAAATCTGCTGTAATACGAGGCGACTGTTTGTCATTAATTATTCCATTGATTGCTGCTTCAAAAACCACTAACCCTTTTGCTTTATAATTTTTAATTTCATTTGCATATTTTTTGGGGAGAATACTAAAAGCAGATGCCAAATCTATATTTTTACCTTTAATTTTTATATCAACTCTATCACTTGATTCTTTCATTACATAACTACCACTAATATTAAACAGCAACTCTTCAAGGTTTATTGCTCCCTTTTCTATAGTATATAATCCTTCTTTATTATTAATGTTTAATGCAATATCAACTGATGCATTTTTTTCTTTTACATAAGAAACATCATTGGTTTTAATATGATTGAGAATTAAATCAGATTTCATTTTCAATAAAAAATTCTCTTCATTAAAATTTCCAGAGAATAACATTTGATTAGAATGCGTTTCGAAATGGCTGTTAGTAATTGAATCTATGTAGTTAATGTGTAAGTTTTTTCCTATTACTTCTTTCAATTCAAAAGAGAATTTGTTGTTTGAATTCTCAGTGCTATCTTTTTTAAATATGTCAAAGTTTTGTTCTCCTTTTGTATTTATTTTTAGATTGAAAATTCCATCTTCTATGGTAACTTTTTGAACTTTATATTTTCCTGCCATCATATCCCAAAAGTCGAAGGAAAGGTAAATGTGTTTGGCGTAAAACATAGTATCTTTAGCATCCACACTCAGATAATCGGGGATTAGAACATCACTAAATCTCAATGAAGAATTTGGGAATTGATCCCAAATGGTAAGGTCTATTTTTGGTGCTTTAACTTTTACTTTAAGACTTTTATTCAGTTGCTCTACAGCATACTGCTTCACTTCATCTTCGTAAATGTAAACTACACTTACAAAAAATGCAATGATAAGCACTATTAAGATGCCTGAACTAGCAAGTATTCTTTTGGTCCATTTGAGCCACATTATTTTACACTCGTTAAAATATTTTAAGTCAATGTAAAATTATATTATATAGGCGATGGTATTATGTGGAAATGAATGTTTTATTAACGCTCCATTCTTAAAAGAGTTACGAATTAAATGTAACATTTTTTTAATAATTATAATGTGTCAATTAAACATTATTGAAATGTAATTTCACAATGTTTTTAAACTATTTTGTAAAATAGATTTTCAAAATACGATTTCAGGATCTATAATTATAGACAAATTATCAAATTGAAATTAAACAAGCGCTAGCCAACTTTCGAAAATGGCTCTTCCATCTTCGTTATTAAGCACACTATCAGCGGCTCTTTCTGGGTGAGGCATCATTCCAAAGACATTTTTCTTTTTGTTGGAAACGCCAGCAATATTTTCAAGAGAACCATTTGGATTACTTTCTGGAGTGATGTTTCCATTTTCATCACAATATCTGAATAATACTTGATCGTTGTCGTTGATGGATTTGAGCATGTCTTCTGGTGCATAAAATCTTCCTTCACCATGAGCAATAGGAATTTTATATGAACTAAAGTGATTTAATCTTTTTGTAAGCGCAGCTGTAACAGACTGTGGTTTTAGGTGAACATTTTTACAAATAAATTTCTGTGTATCGTTGTGCAGCAATGCTCCAGGTAACAATCCTGCTTCTGTCAAAATTTGAAAACCATTACATACACCAAAAACATACCCTCCTTTATCTGCATGTTTGATGACTTCTTCCATTACGGGAGAAAATTTAGCAATGGCACCAGATCTCAAATAATCTCCATAAGAAAATCCACCTGGAACTACGATGGCGTCACAACCCTTTAGGTCTTTTTCTTTGTGCCAAAGATTTACAACTTCATTTCCTAAAATGTCTTGTAAAACATAAATCATGTCCATATCACAATTGGACCCTGGGAATGTGATTACACCAAATTTCATTTGCTCGTTTTTTTATTTGTAATTGATAACAAATGCAAAATTAAAAATTAAACGATTAAAAGGAATTTTATCTTGTATAAAGTTATCAAGATTTATATATGTTTATGAAAACAGAATCTGATGTTTAAAATGAAGAATAGATTAAGAAAAAAGACAAAATATTAACCAGCAATAATATAATAAGCAAGCATTAGATTTAAATCTCCTTGTTCAAAATAGATGCTGATTGAACTTTCATATACTTCACCATCCTCTGCTTCGTATTTTGCATCAGCATAAAACATCTAGTAAACACCATCTTCCATATCTACTGGTTCTAGATCAGCATATTAAGTCTGCTTTAGAGCATCCATTATAAACTCATCTTTGACCAAAACTAGAAGTTCTTCAACATCTACGTTGTTCTCAAGTGAATAATCGGAAAGAGTTTTTAAATCATTATTCAATAAGGCTTCTTTAATGACATCCCAATCTTTGTCGTAGTTATATTTTGAAACGATTTCATTTTCGTCAATAATATCATTAGATATATTTTCATTTAGATTACTTTCAACAGAATCAGTATCTTTAACACTACTATTGTTGTCATTTGTAGATGATTCTGTATTTTCTTTGTTTTCAGTTTCACAGGAGATAAATCCCAGAGTTGAAATAATTAAGAAAAAAGTAAAAAGGTTTTTCATATCACTTATTCGCTAGAAATAATCTTGAACAACTCATCCAAATTAGGAATCAAAATAACTTCAATTCTTCTGTTTTTTGCTTTGTCAGATGGGTCTAAAGGTATGAACTCACTTCTTCCAGCAGCAGTAATTTTTGTATTGTCCATTTTACTATTGTCAAGCATAATTTTAACTACGGATGTAGCTCTTAAAACACTCAACTCCCAGTTGTCTTTAGGATGCGATGAAGATTTTAAAGCATCAGTATCTGTATGACCTTCTACTAGCACTTCTAAATCAGATTGATCTTGTAATACTTTTGCTAATTCTATCAAAGCATTTTTACCTTCTTTGTCGATTACCGTGCTTCCAGAAGGGAATAGTAATTTGGCTTCCATGCTTACGTATACCTTTCCATTTTTTTGTTCTACTGTAAGTCCTTTGTCTGCAAATCCAAGAAGTGCATTGGCAACTTTGTCTTTAAGAGCATTTACGGTTTCATCTTTTTTAGCAATTAAAACTTCTAGTTCGTTAACTCTTTTTTCTCTTTCTTGTAATTCAAGAGATAATTGATCTAAAGTAATTTTTTTAGCATCAAGTTCTGCTTCCAATTTTTTCAATTCATCTTCTTTGATTTGAAGTTGTAATTTGGTAGCATTCAAATCATTCATTAATTTTTGATTTTCAATGGCACTACCTTTTTGAAGCGCTTCTAACTGTTCTTGAATTCTCATATTCAAGTCATTGATTTTATCATATTGTTGCTCCTTCATTCTTAAGGATTTTCCTAACAAAGTGGTGTCACCTTTTAGTCTGGTAATACTCTCTTGAAGGTAAGGAATTAATCCTTGAAGTTCTGTGTTTTGTGCTTCTAAGCCGGTTGCTTTAGACTTCAAACTTTCTAACTCTTCAGCACACTGTTTTTGTTTAGTTTCTAATTCTTGATATTTTCTTGCAGGTACGCAAGCAACCATCAAAGAGACTATAATAAATAATAGGGCAATCCAGTAATTTCTCATTTTAAAAGATATGATTTATTTTGATTTAAATACTCTTGTTAAATCTCTGTATTCCATTGCGTTTATTGGAAAAGCAACGATGTTGTTTTGAATTAATCTAATGTATTGATCGTGAAATAACGGTAAAAAAGCAGCGTCAGCCACTAAGATACTATCGCATTTGTTGTAATACATTTGTTGTTCTTCATTAGACAATGCAGACATCCCTTTTTCAAAATAGTCATCAAAAACTGGGTTTTTGTATCTTGAAAAATTAGGAAGTGATCTAGCATTTGGATCGTCAGGTACATTTTTTCCATAAAACAACCACAAGAAGTTAGATGCATCCGGGAAATCTGCTATCCAAGAAGTTCTAGTGAACTCAGTTTGTCCCGTTGCAAATCGTTCGATTAAAACATCAAAAGGTAGTGGTTCTATTTTAATTGAAATTCCAATGTTTTCTTTCAATTGATTTTGAAGTGCAGCAGCAATAATAGTATTGATTGATCCTCCTTCATTTAGATATAAAGTTAATTCGGGGAATCCTTTGCCATTAGGGTAACCAGCAGCAGCCATTAATTTTTTAGCTTCGTCTGGGTTGAACTCAAAACCATCAACTTCGCTATTGTCATATTTTCCAAATTTTGGAACCAATCCGTGTTCAGCAGGTTCACCTTCTCCCTTAAGAGTGTATTTAATCAATGCATCTCTATCAATCGCCATATTGAATGCTAGTCTCACATTTTTGTCTGAAAATATAGGACTGTTAGCATTAAAGGCATAAAATTGAGTGTTTAAACCATTTACTTGTTGGTATTTAAATTCAGGATTTCCACCGTTTTGAGCTTCTTCAATACTAACTAATACTGCTTCCATCTCATCAACGGGTAATTTCCATACCATATCAAGGTTATTTTTTCTAAAGTTCGACAACTCAGATTTTTTGTCTTTGGTAAATGTAATTTTAACAATATCCAAGTAAGGTAGTTGATTCCCGTGTTCGTCTTTCTCCCAATAGTTTGGGTTTTTCACCAATCTTACTTGGGTTCCTTCTGTAATATCATCTATCATAAATGGGCCTGTTCCAACGCATTTTACTCTCATTTCATCTCCATATTTATCATAGGCTTCTTTTGGGAAAATCACACATGCGCCATGGGCCAATAAACTATTAAACGCAGAGAAAGATGAGGTTAAAGTGATTTTAAGTGTGTAATCATCAACTAACTCAATACCTTTTACTTCATTTGC
>CAWUIK010000009.1:0-51034 GCA_963922585.1 uncultured Flavobacteriales bacterium
CAAAACTGCTGAAATTTTAGGTAACATTGTTTATAATGATAGGAAAATGAACTTGGTAACAGAGGCTCTTTTTTATGATTTTCGGACAAAAATAGCAAGTTATGATACTTTGGCAACCATTACCAGTTTGGAAGATAAAAATACATTGGTTAGCAAAAAAGGAATTTATCACAGCAAAACACAAACGATGTATTTCAAAGATAGTGTAAGACTGAGAAACGAAAATTATACAACCATATCAGATACTTTGATTTATCAAATGGATTCAAAAGTAGCCACTTTCAAAGGTCCGACTGAAATTATTTCAAAAGACAATACAATTTTTTGTGAGGCGGGAATTTATGATACTGAAAATGAAATTTCATCTTTGTGGAAAAATGCTAGAATTATTTCAAAAGATCAGAATCTTTCTGGAGATAGTATCTATTATGAAAGAAATAATGGTATTGGTGAAGTTTTTGGAAACGTTATAGTAATTGATACAACCAATAAAGTGAATTTGATTGGTGACTATGCTTATCACGATGAATTGTTGGATTCTACTTCAATCATAGGGAATGCTCAAATGACCCAGTTTTATGAAGTAGATACACTGTTTGTCAAAGCAAATTATTTATTATTAAAAACTGACTCACTAAACGAAAATAAAAATATCAAAGCATATAGAGATGTGAAGATATTTAAAGCAGATTTTCAAGCGGTCTGTGATTCTTTAGTATATAGCGATACCGATTCTTTGATGAAATTTTATGTCGATCCTATACTTTGGTCGGGCAAAAGTCAAATTACAGGAAATTATATTGAAGCAAAAACTGGAAAAGGTGAAATCAAACTCCTTAATATTATGAAAGATGCTTTTATTATTTCACAAGTAGACACTTCCATGTTTGATCAAATAAAAGGTAGAGATATTAATGCTTATTTTATTAAAGGAAAAATCAATAAAGTTGATGTTTGGGGAAATGGTCAAACTTTATATTTTATTCAAAATTCAGATAGTTTATACTTAGAAGCCAATCAAGCGAAATGCGCCACTATTAAAATCAATTTTGAAGAAGATGAAATTTCAGAAATTAAATTTCTTGAAACTCCTACAGCTCTTTACAAAGCAATAGCAGATTTAACACCTTCGGAGAAATATTTCGAAGGATTTGATTGGCAGATCACAAAAAAACCTCAAGAATCATGGTTTTTTGAGCCCCAAGCTATAGATATAAATAAAGAAGAAGTAGAATCAGTTGAAAAAGATTTAGATTAATCCTTGTATTGACTTTTCCATCTTAATTTTTAAGGAATATCCTACTACTTTTATTTTCCATTTATCCATTTTCTTTTCCATTAATACTTTTTGATTGTTGAATTACACTTCATTTGTTGTACTTTTGTTCCTCAAGAAAAATATATAATTAAATGAAGAGATTTTTAATTGCAAGTTTGTTGGGTGTATGCACTGTTTCACAGGCCCAACAACCAAAAATTGACTTTGTAGAATACAAACTCAAAAACGGAATGCACGTAATTTTACATCAAGATAATTCGACTCCAATAGTTGGTGTTTCTGTGATGTATCATGTAGGTGCTAAAAACGAAATAGACAACAGAACAGGTTTTGCTCATTTTTTCGAGCACTTATTGTTTGAAGGAAGTGAAAATATTGAAAGAGGAACTTTTTTCAAATATATCGAAAACGCTGGAGGTAGAAATAATGCAAATACTACAAATGATAGAACTTTTTACTATGAAATTTTACCTTCCAATCAACTTGAGCTTGGCTTATGGTTAGAATCTGAAAGATTACTACATGCCAAAATTGATCAAGAGGGAGTTGATACTCAAAATGAAGTTGTAAAAGAAGAAAAAAGATTGAGAATAGACAACCAACCTTACGGAAGTATTTTGGCTGAATCAAACAAAAGAGCTTATAAAGTACATCCTTATAAATGGACAACCATTGGAGAGATGGAGCATTTAGATGCTGCAACTTTAGATGAATTTATTGATTTTTATCATACTTATTATGTTCCAGAGAATGCAGTGCTTTCAATTGCTGGAGACATTAATATTGAAGAAACCAAAAAAATGATAGAAGACTATTTTGGTCCTATTCCAAGAGGTAAAAACCCAATCCCCAAAGTAACAGCAGTGGAGCCTCCATTGGGTGGAGAAATCAGAGATACAGTTTATGATAATATCCAATTACCTGCTGTAATTCAAGTGTATAGAATTCCTGAGCAAGGAACAAAAGATTTTTATGCTTTGGAAATGCTTTCAAAAGTAATTTCTAATGGAGAAAGTTCTAGATTGAATAAAAAATGTGTGGAAGAAACGCAATCAGCAATGTTTGTAGGTAACTTCCCTTTCAATTCAGAAGATCCTGGTTTATCTTTTGTTTTTGGAATTGCCAATGCTGGAGTTAATCCACAAACATTAGAAGGAGAAATCAATGAAGAGTTTGAAAAATTAAAGAATGAATTGATTACTGAGAGAGAATTTGAAAAAATAAGAAATATGGTAGAGAATGATTTTATCTACAATTTTTCTTCAATAATAGGAATTGCTGAGAATTTAGCCAACTATCACATGTATTTTGGAGATGCGAATCTTATCAATACTGAATTAGAAAAGTACATGAGCGTGACAAGAGAAGATATCCAAAGAGTAGCTCAAAAATACATGGTTAAAGATAATAGAGTAGTGTTGTATTACCTACCTAAAGAAGGATAAATTAAACATTACATTTCAAAATAATAAGATATTAAAAATGAAAAAGATATATACATTATTGTTGGTTTTTACTTTTGCAATTGGAACATTTGCTCAAAAAGGTAATTCTCCAAAAACAATAGACAGAAGTAAAGCACCTGAAGCAGGTGAAGCACCAAAAATTAATATTGGCACACCAGAAACATTCACTCTTGAAAATGGACTTAAAGTTTTTGTAGTTCAAAACAAAAAACTACCTAAAGTTTCTATCCAACTTTCTGTTGATGTTCCTATCATGATGGAAAATGACAAAGTTGGTTTGGGTGATATGGCTGGAGAAATGTTAAGTGCAGGAACCAAAAACAAGTCTAAAGCTCAAATAGATGAGGAAATTGATTTTATTGGAGCTAGTATCGCTACAACTTCAAATGGAATATTTGCTTCTTCATTGTCAAAACATTCAGACAAAGTAATGTCTTTGATGAGCGAAATGATTTTGAAGCCTGCATTTCCTCAAGAGGAATTGGATAAGAAAAAGAAAAGAGCACTTTCAGGTTTGAAATCTTTAGCAACTAATGCAGATGCTATTGCTGGTAGAGTAGGAAATGTTTTGAATTATGGAAAAAACCATCCGTATGGAGAAGTTCAAACTGCAGAGCATATCAACAATATCAATATTGAAGATTGTAAAAATTATTACGAGACTTACTTTAGACCTAATATTTCTTATTTGGTAATTTTAGGAGATATCACTACTGAAAAAGCTAAAGAACAAGCAGAAAAGTATTTTGGAAGTTGGGAAAAGAAAGAAGTGCCTTCTAAAAAGTTTGATACTCCTTCAAAAGTAAACGGAGTAAGAGTTGCATTTGTTGAAAAACCTGGTGCAGTTCAATCTGTAGTTAAAGTTATTTACCCATTAGATTTAAAAATAGGTAGTGAAGATGCTGCTGCAATCACAGTAATGAACGGAATATTTGGAGGTGCATTTTCTTCAAGATTGAATATGAATCTAAGAGAAACACATGCATATACTTATGGAGCAGGTGGAAGTGCTACATCTGATAGATATATTGGAAATTTTAGAGCGGGTGCTTCTGTAAGAAATGAAGTAACAGATAGTGCAGTTGCAGAAATTTTACATGAAATGACTCAAATGATACAAACTGATGTTTCTGCTGAGGAACTTTCAAGAAATATTAATTTCAATAATGGTAATTTTGCTTTATCACTTGAAAGTGATCAGACTATAGCAAGATTTGCATTGAATATTGAAAAATACGGTTTACCAGCTGATTATTATCAAAATTACTTAGCACGTCTTCAAAAGGTATCAGTTGAGAATGTTAGAAAAGCTGCTCAAAAATACATCGACCCAAAAAATTGTATCATTTTGATCGTAGGAAGTGCCGATGTGGTTGAAAATCTTAAGAAATTCGATACTGATGGTAAAATTGAATTTTATGATATCAATGGTGATGTTAAAACTGGAGAGAAGAAAAAATTACCAGAAGGTTTGACAGCAGAAAAAGTAATCGAAGATTACGTTTTGGCATATACTCAAACTAGTTCTATGAGCGATGCCAAGAAGAAATTGTCAAAAATTAAAGATATGACCATGTTGAGCGAAACAGAAATGCAAGGAATGAAGTTGCAACTTACAATTAAGAAAAAAGCACCAAACATGATGATGCAAGAAATGAACATGAGTGGAATGGTGGTGCAAAAAACTGTTTTTGACGGAAAGTCTGGAGGAACTTCAGGTATGCAAGGTGCTGAAACTTTTGATGAAGAAAAAATCAAAGAAATGGGAATAACATCTACTATGCATCTTGAAACAAAATACGCTGAGTTGGGTTACCAAATTACTTTAAAAGGAATTGAAGAAGTAAATGGAAAAGACGCTTATGTTGTTGAAATTAAAGATCCATTTGGAAATGTTGAGTCAGATTATTTTGATGTAGAGAATAAATTAAAAGTTTATTCAATGCAAACTCAAGAATCTCCACAAGGCGAAATGACCATTACAAGTGAATTGCAAGATTATAAAGAAGTGAATGGTATATTGTACCCTCACAAATTGGTTCAGAATTTTGGTCCACAATCTATGGAGTTAGATGTGACAGAAATAAAAGTAAATGCGAAATTAAAAGCAGGAGATTTTTCTCAGAAATAAAATCTTACTTTATCATTATTATGAAAAAGCTGTCTTGTTATAAGACAGCTTTTTTTGTATTTTATATAAGCTAATCTTAAACAATAAATTTTCTAACTTTGTGAGCAAATAATGTTTTCAAAATGAAATATCTACTACTTGTTTCTTTTTTGGTTTTATGGGTTTCCAATCAATCACAATCCACTTTTGTATATTTTCAAAACAATACATCTCTTCAATTGAACGTAAATACGATTCAATACGGTGATGGAGTACTTTCTAATTCATATTGGGAAAACAATAGCGGCATCATTCAACCGTGGCAACCTAGTGTTCAAGTGATGCGAACCAATCGAACTACAGGAATTACGAATGGAAATGATTATTTTTTTGATGTTATAATCAGTGGTTTGAATGATACTGTAATTCTTGAAATACAACTTACGGGTAATTTTATAGACAGTGATATGTGGCATTCTGCAAGAGGTAATGGATTTAATCATCCATGGTACAACGATAGCCAGTTTTATGAAGAAAATATACTTTTTGAAGGAAAAAACATGACATTAAAATATCAAAGTGCATTGAATGGACTTTACGATGATATCACTTTTACACTTCATGATAATGAACCCTACTTACATAATGCTTCTGATGATAATAATCCTCAAGTTTTGAATGTTTTATCCTATAATATTTTCATGCTTACTCCTCCTTTGTCATTTTCTGATCAAAATACAAGAGCAGAATATCTAAAAAACTCACTATCAGAATATGATGTTATTTTTATTCAAGAAGCATTCGACAATAATGCAAGAGAAGACTATCTAATTCCTCAATTATCTACCATGTTTCCTTATTATACTGAAGTTTTAGATATTCCTAACACAACTAATGAAGATGGAGGAACGATGTTTTTCAGTAAGTGGCCTATAGTGTATGACACTGGACATGTTTATCAATCTTGCTATAGTTTTGAGTGTCTCACCAACAAAGGTGTTTCTTACGCAAAAATTAATAAATTAGGTCAAGAATATCATTTGTTTAATACCCATACACAAGCTTTCAGAAGCGCTGATGAAATAGCTTCAAGAATGGCTCAGATTAAAGAAATTAGAACTTTTATAGAAGATTTAAATATTCCTCAAATTGATCCTGTAATTGTAGGTGGCGATATGAATGTTGATTATTACGCTAATCATAGTAACGAATACGACAGTATGTTTTTATTCTTGAACGCTATGATTCCAAATTACCAAGGAAATCCCTATAGCTTTCAACCAGATTTAAACTATTATGCTTCATCAGGACCTGACGAATTATTGGATTATTTGCTTCCTATTTCTGATTATAAACAACCCAATTCTTTTTTTAATGAAGTAAGAATTTTTAGACAAATTGTAGATCCCATGTGGGGCAAATTTGATATGAGCGACCATTTCCCTGTTTATGGTAGATTTGAATATACAACAGTTTCAGCTGGAAATAATGATTTCTCAAATGTGAACGTTTATCCCAATCCAACTAATGATTTGGTGTACATTGATAATGCTTTGAACACTAGAATTCAGATATTGAGTTTAGAAGGGAAAATTATTTACTCAACTCAAAATTTTAATGGAAATTCTATTTCAATAGGAGATTTAAGCAAAGGTGTTTACTTGATTAAAATTTCTAATGGAAATAATATAAATGTAGTAAAGCAATTGGTGGTTAGATGAAATTAGCCGTTATTAGTTAAACAAAAAAGGTAATTTTCAAATGAAAATTACCTTTTTTTATGTTATTATCATTTAGAAGTTATTTCATTCTTTTTCTTTCCAAAATCATGTAAAAGTCTTTATTTACTGATTTTCCACCTTCTTTGGATCTAGCAGACGCTTTTACTTTTTTGGTTTTGTCTTTATCTTCTTTTTTATTGTCATCAGGGGCAGCAACTGATTTTTTGTTACTTCTAGTTGTGTTGTAATTTGCCTTTTGAGTAAGTGTATCAGAAGCAGTTTCTTTTGATTCTTTTCCTTTTTGTGCATTTGCTGAAAAACCTAGTCCCAAGACTAATGCTGCTATAAATAATTTTTTCATTTTAGTGAGTTTTTAATTGATTTACAAAAGTAATCAATTTTTATACCAAACTAATTATAATGTACAAAATGATCATTTTCAAATTCTTCAACCATTTTCTTGAAAAGCATAGAACTATTTAAATCGTCTAATTGGTAAGAAACATTATTTTTTAGTTTGCTTTCATCGTATTTAAAAATAGTCCATTCACCTTTGTTATATTCAAGAGAGGTTAAATTCTCAATCCAGTCTCCGGAGTTAAGATAAGTAACGTCCCCTTTTTTGGTTTGCATTTTCTTGATGATGGGTTGGTGAATGTGTCCACAAACTACATAGTCATAACCATTTGCAGCGCATATTTCTGCAGCAGTTTGCTCAAAGTTATTTGCCTTTTTAACAGCACTTTTTACACCATCCTTGATACTTTTTGAAAAAGAAACTTTTTTGTTGGCAAATTTCATCGAAAACCAATTGATAATTCTGTTGATGAAAATCAAAATATTGTAACCTGTTCCACCTAATTTTGCAATCCATTTGGAATGTTTCATGGTTACATCAAAAACGTCACCGTGGAAAATCCAAGCTTTTTTATTGTTGTCAAGTTCTAAAACAAGTTTGTTGGTAATTTCAAAATTATTTACAGAAAAACCACTAAATCTTCTCATAGCTTCATCGTGATTTCCAGTGATATATGTAACAGTTTTACCTTCTGTAATCCAGTTGATAAATTGTTGTACAACTTTCGTGTGGTACTTCGGCCAAGATCTTTTAGAAAAGTGCCAAATATCTATAATATCCCCATTCAATACAATTTGCTTTGGATCTATAGAATCTAAGTAATTCAACAGTTCCTTTGCATTAGAACCATAAGTTCCTAAGTGTAAATCTGATAAGACAAGAATGTCGATTGGCCTTTTCATTCTGGGTAATTTTTTAACTTTTTGCAAAATTAGACTAAAACTTTCTAATTAACAGGAGTTTAATAGCTTTTATTTGTTAAATAATTGTTATGAGTGATTTGGTATTAAATTTTACCTATCTTAATTATATTTAATAGCTTAAATTATCTATATTTTTAATCATACAAAATAAATTATACTTTGTACAAAAAAGTGCTAAAAACTAACTTCTAATCACTAAGAGCTAACTACTAAAACATAATTACTAACACCTCTAATCAGGCTTTACTATTCTCCAAAACCATAATCACCTTTGTGCCAATTACTTTTCCGTCTTCACCATGCAATTGGAAAGGACCTTTTATAGTCATGTTTTTGGAATTTACTTTTTTCAAGATTTCCAACCTTCCAGAGGTAATCAACATTCCTTTGGATTGATGGCTATTTTCTGTTTTTCTAGAAAGACTCGTGTCATATCCAATTCCGTTGTCTTCAATCTCAAAAACGACTCCGTTGGTGCCTTCATAAATTCTAACCCAAAGTTTTCCGCCTTTTTCTTTAGGTAAAAGTCCATGCCAAATACTATTTTCAACAAAAGGTTGCAAAATCATAGGTGGAATAAACGTGTTTTCTTGATCTACTTTTTCGTCAATGTCTATTTCAAAATCAAATTTCTCTTGAAAACGCATGTGTTCTAAAGTAATGTAAAGATTCAATCTTTCTATTTCGTCCGCAATAGTCACTAATCCTGATACACTTACAGAAGAATCCAAATTTTTACGAATCAATTTTGCAAAACTTGTGAGATATTTATTGGCAGAAAGTCTGTCTTGAGAATTGATATAATATTGAATAGAATTTAGTGCATTAAAAATAAAATGTCTGTTCATACTTGCATTAAGTGTTTGTTGTTCTAATGCTAATAATCTTGACTTATACACTAGTTTTTCGGTGTTTTCTCTTTGAGTTTTTACCGAAACACGCCATTTATAAATAATAAATGTAAGTGTAAATATCAAAAACACACATATTAATATAAACCACCATGTAAGGTAATAGGGTTTTTCGATAATAAATGAAAAGCTTACTGGTTCTGACCAATGAATACCATCAATACTTGCTTTTACCTTGAAAGTATATTCGCCATAACTTAGGTTGGGGTAGGTGAATGAGGTTTGATTGATATTGGGCGTCCATTCTTCGTCTAATCCTTCTAAAATGATTCTATAGGTAAGTTCATCAGGATGTGTCAAACTAATTCCTTCGAAATAAAAAGTAAGGTAATTGTTTCTATAACTCAAATTTAATTCTTCTGGAATTTCAGAAGAATTATTAATTGCTTTGGTGTACTTTGTCCAATCTGTTTCTTTTAAAAATAATTGAACATTAGTGATTGAAATATTAGGAATTAATTCTTCATTCACGTATTTTCTTCTTTGTCTGTCGAATTTCACCAAACCATTTCCAGTTCCCATCCAAACTTGATTTTTTTCATCTATGTAAATAGCATTTAAGTTAGTTTCCACACTAGATAGTCCACTATTTTCTGTATGATGTAAAATTCCCTGCGTTTGGTTATTAAGATAACTAAATAAATCTATTTCGAAAATTCCATAATTGGTTCCTACCCAAAGGTATCTATTACTTTCAATATCAATAAAATTAATATAATTAGCACCAAAAGAAGGGTGCAGTTTCATTTTTACTACTTCATTACCATTGGTGTAATACAATCCACTTGCAGTTCCTATAAACCACAAAGAGTCTTTATAATTTTTGATGCTGTAAACTACTTTGTCTGATAGTTGATCATTGTATATCCAAGGTTCATAAAAACTTCCATCAGTTACAAAAATGCCATTAGAAGTTCCAAGCCAAGTTTTATTATTGACACCTTTTGAAATGGTTCTTATGTTTTTAAGTGGCAATGCTTCAGATTGTTTTATTGTTCTTTTATCGGTTTCTGAGAAGATGCTTACTCCCTTAGAAGTTCCTAACCAAATTTCTTTTTTAATAGGATGTTCATAAATTGACGTTACTTTATTACTGGCAAGCCAGGGCTCATCAGAATATGTTATGAATTTGTTTTTATCAAAAAGAGTGATTCCATTTGAAGTTCCAAACCAAAGTCTGTTCCTAGTGTCTTTGTATGCACTCCAAACAATATTGTTTTGAAGTATATTATTTTCCATAGCGTAGTATGAGAAGTTTTCAGTGTCAAATTTTGTGATGCCAGTTCCATAAGTACCAAACCAATAATTGTATGCACTGTCTTGTATGATGGACATCACATAATTACTACTCATTCCTGAACTTTCTCTGTAACTCACAAATTCATCACTAGTAAATCGAAATGCCCCAGAACCATCACTTGCCATCCAAATATTTCCCTCTAAATCTTCACAAATGGTTTCAATATTTTCGTTTGGAAGACCGTTTTTCAAAGTAAAATTGTAAATTTCATCATTATCTATTCTTGATACACCATTCTTACTTGATGCCCAAATTTTACCATTTGAATCAATAAATAAAGTTCTTATTAGTTGAGAAACAAGTCCTTTTTCTTGTGTGAAATGATTAATTATTTCTTGATTCCAAAGATATATACCTTCGCCATAAACACTAATGTAGAAATTGCCTTTTGTATCTTGCTTAATATCACTTACATTGTGGGTTGAGTTTTTGATGTTTTGTTGATTCCAAGTATTTGAAATATCTATGTATCCAAAACTCCCATTTGAGGAAATCCAAATATTTCCATTTTTATCTTCTAAAAGGTGTCTAATGGTCGAGAATTCAATTTCAGATTTTATATTAACAACATTTTCTGTAGATAATTCATTAGATTTATTTATAGGAATTTCAATAAGTTCGTTACCTTTTGTGGCTATAATCAAACTGTTAGTTTTACTTCTAAACTCAGCTGCTGCTATATGATTGCCTTTCAAAATATTTGTCAAATCATAAGATATGGTTTCTTTTCCTTTAATTCTAGTTACACCTTTGTTGGTAAATATCCATATAAAAGAATGGTAATGACATATATCTGTAACGACATTGTCAACCAAACCGTTTTCATTACTATAGTTTTGAAAGTATTTTCCATTAAATTTCCCAACTCCTCCTGCGGTCCCAAGCCAGATATAACCATCATCATCTGCATCTAAAGCATAAACTTGTGTTTGAGGTAAGCCTTCTTTTACGCTGTATTGTACAAAA
Organism: uncultured Flavobacteriales bacterium; assembly: GCA_963922585.1. Classification (GTDB taxonomy): domain Bacteria; phylum Bacteroidota; class Bacteroidia; order Flavobacteriales_D; family Parvicellaceae; genus Parvicella. The sequence goes on from CAWUIK010000009.1 coordinate 11,035, forward strand.
GAGTACTCTTGAGAGTAACAAAAGGAGGTGAACAGAATTAAAATACAAAAAGCAAATGCTTTTTTCATTACAAAAGTTTTATTAATTGGTGTAAAAATAGTTAAAACCAAAATCTTATTGATAAAAAAACAAGATTAAAAGTTTACATTAATTTAATTTATAATTAAATTTGTATTGAAAACTAACTTTTTAAACTATGAAAATATGAAAATAAAAATTACTTCATTAATTTTATTGGGTTCCATAGGTGTTTCCTTTGGACAAAATGTAAAAACGAAACAAAATTTAGGAGGTGTCATTCCATCTAAAGTTTGGCACAATGAGAATGCTTCTAGAGGTACTGTAATTTTTCAGGAAGATTTTGTTTCTGGAATTCCTGTGTCATGGACAAATAATACAGTTTCAGGACCAGTAGATTGGAAGTATACCACTGTAGGACACACTGGTGATTATCCAACTGCTGCTATTCAGTCAACTTCTTCAAACAACGGTTGGGTATTAGTGGATTCAGATGCTGATAATTTTAGCGGTGGAGGAGCTGAAGAAGCAGAATTAACTACACCTATTATTGATTGTAGTGGATTTTCTCCAGTAAAAGTTGAATTTCAACAAATGTTTAGAAGATGGACAGCAGAACAAACTATCATCAGAGTTACTACAGACGGAGGTTTGACTTATACTGATTTTGAAATCAATCAAAATGTTACTCAAACTGGAACTGATAATCCAGATTTTGTTAACATTGATATTACTTCAGCTATTGCTGGAGATCCATCAAATGTTCAAATCCAATTCAAATGGTTTGGAGCATGGGACTATGGATGGCAAATTGATGATGTTGCTGTAAAAGAAGTAGATGCTAATGATATTTTGGTTAAAAAAGCAGCTATGAGTGAGGATGTAACTTACTATAAAGTTCCATCCACTCAAGTTCAAGATTTATTCTTCTCTGCTTTTGCTGAAAATATTGGATTTAATGCTCAAACAAACGTTTCTTTGAATGTTGATGTTGAGTATGGAATGTCTTCTGTATTCAATAATTCTTCTGCTGCAGCTCCACTTTTAGGTGTGGGTGCTTCGGATTCATTATTTTTGACTTCAACTTTTCTTCCAAGTTCAATAGGAGATTACACTATTAATTTTACAGTTGATCAAACAGAAGTTGACGAAGATACAGACAATAATTCAAGAGTTTTAAATTATGAAGTTACTGATTCTGTATATGCCATTGATAATGATGTTTATGGTGGACAATGGTGGAATTTAGAGTCTGGTCCAGGTCAATCTGCAGCATTTGAAATTGGTGCTGTTTATGAAATTGTATCTGATGCTAACTTAACTTCTGTGAATGTATTTATTGGAGATCAAAGTACTGATGGAACTTTATATGAAGTTGGATTATACGTTTACAATCCAACTACTGAAACTTATGATGCTTTATATACACAAGAAGCATTTGTTGAAACGGCTGATATTGGAAATTGGGCTTGGGTTCCTTTGGATCAAATGCAGTATTTGACAGCAGGAAATGATTATTTAATTGCTGTAAAACATTACGGTGGAGCAGATTTGTTATATATTGGTTATGGAGCTAATGCTTCTGCTAGAGGGGCTACTTTATCCAATGATGGTCAAGGAAGTGCATGGTCAAATCAACCAAGAACTCCTATGATTAGATTGAATTTGGCTCCATTTGATTTGTCTATTGCGAATCAAAATGAAGGGTTTTCTTTGTTTCCTAATCCAACCAATGGTATCATCCAAATTGATTTTGAATTGGTAAATGATTTCGAAGTGATTGTTACTGATTTACAAGGGAAAAACTTGATGAGATTCAATAATACTAAATTGATAGATTTATCAGTTTTAGCAAAAGGTTCTTATTTTGTTAGCATCATTTCTGGAAATGATATTAAAACAGAAAAAGTAATCGTTAAATAACAACAGATTTTAAAAATCTATAAATCCCGATTTTCTATAGAAGGTCGGGATTTTTTTTACTTATAGTTTTGTAGTATTAGGCTTCTTTTATTAAATCAGTTTGTCTTATAGACTTGATTTTTTTAAAAGTAATTTCCTAACTTTGAACTCAAATTAAGAATCATGGTAACTCACGAAGCAACAGCACTCAACGAAAGTTTTAATAAAGGACGAAAATCTGGAAAGATTGAAGTGCACGACAATGAAGTTATTTTCTTTGATGAAGGTCAACAAATTTTGAGTATGCCTATTCAAGGTATGAAAATCTCTCATGGAGGAACAGGTAATAGATATGTGTATATGACACATCCGGATTATCCAGAGTGGACCATTTCTACAGATGATAAAAAAGTATTGAATTACCACAGCATCAAACACGATGATGAAAGACGAAAATCAGTTGTGAAAATTAAAAACAACAGAAGATTACTGTGGCTTTCTGCTTATTCTCTACTGGGAATTGTGGTTGCTACAGTATTATTATTTTATATCTTTAGAGGAGCAATTGTTGAACAAGTGGTACACCAAATTCCTGTAACTTGGGAACAAGAAATTTCGGGTTCATTACTAGAAAGTGCTATCGTTGGCAAAAAAGTAATAGATGATAAAAATATCAATCTTCAACTTTCAAAAATAACCGATCCTTTGGTGAATTCTGTTGAAAATAAAGATTTTAAATTTACTTTTACTATTGTTGAAGACGAAACTTTAAATGCTTTTGCACTTCCAGGAGGTGCCATTGTCATTCATTCTGGATTGATTATGAAAGCCAAGCACGTAAATGAAGTAGCAGGAGTATTGGCACATGAAATTTGTCACGTTACCAGAAGACATCATATTAGAGGTATGGTTGATAAATTAGGTTTTTTTGTTTTACTGAGAGCGCTTATTGGTGATGCATCTGGTATAGGAGCAGAGTTGGCTCTTTTGGGAACTACTTTAGAATCGCTCAAATACAGTAGAGATTACGAATTGGAAGCCGATGAAAGCGGTTGGAAATTGATGTTGGACGCTAATTTAGATCCCAAAGGTATGATTGACTTTTTCGAAAAACTACACCACGAACATGGCGGAATGGATGAAGCAACCAGTTTTATGAGTACGCATCCAGCCACAAGCGAAAGGATAAAAATACTTCAAAAGAAAGCGTTAAGTAAAAAAGATTACACTCCAATTGATGTTGATTTTGAGCAGTTTAAAAAAGATATTGATGTTTATTTTACAGTGAATTAATTTTTTGAGTCATGACTATCTATAAAACCAAATACAGCCCCTTTTAAACAAACGAAAAGTCCGTAGATGAAGGGCATAGCCTTAAAATTGAAATAAATAGAATAGAACTTACAAGTTTTTCTTTGCCAAGAACTAAATGGTCTGGAGCATCAAGCGAATATTTCACTTTTGATGATTATACAGAAAATTCAAGGGCTTATGCAAGAGTAAAAAGTTGTTTTGATGAATCTGTAGCTCAAAATGTTTTAAATATTATTGCTGATAAAGAAAACTTATCGATAAACTAGGAGTTTGAACTTTATTCTAAAATAATAGATGATTGGCTCAGTAAATTTCAACAAACGGACGTCAATCTTTTAAAAATCTGGCACAGTTTACCAAATTGTGATTTTATATATCCTATTGATGATAGATTTATTGAATACAAAATCGAAAAAATTAATCTCAATAATGAATTAAGAGAGGTTAAATTTATTGATAAAGAATGGAACTCTTTGATTTGTATAGCACATAGAAATTCACAATTTCAAAAACTTGAAAAGGCCAAAAGTTGGAAGGCTTTTTTAATAGGAAACCAACAATTAATAGTTTTGTGCGTAGTTTTAGGAGAAATTCTTATTTTTGAACCTTTGAAGCCGATACAAACTGTTTTTGAAAATTTATATAGTGAAATTACTGGTATAAAAAAGATAGACGACTTAATATTGGTATTTTTCAATAAAAAAAGTCACGATCCAGGTCTTGGACAATATATAGTGGCTATACATGCAATTTCTGGAAAAATTGTTTATCAGAAAACATTATAGTTGTCAAATTTTCATAATCGTTTTACTTCGTTATTATCTGTCATAAAATTGTCATTTTTGATTAAAATTGATGAAAATCAGTTTTCAATTGCTTTTCAACTATTTACTTTGCGCCTCAATTTATAAGGAAGGTAATTTTGAAAGTAAGTCTATTATTTATATTGTTTTGTTTTTGTCTGAGTTTTATGGCTCAACAACAAGATATTAAAGGAAAAGTTGTCAACAGTTTTACGGAACAACCTATCCAAGATGTACAAATCAAAGTGTTGCTCAACGATTCTTTGGTAATCTCGTCTTTTTCTGATGAAAATGGTGACTTTTTATTCAAAAATGTTGCTTTAGGTATATATGATATTGCTTTTGTACATATTGAATTTGAATCTTTTATTTTGCCTGATGTCACGCTTACTTCTAGTCGTCCTACAATTCTTAACATCAAATTGATTGAGGCTTTCAAGCAATTAGAAACCTTTAATTTGAATCCTAAAAAAGACCGTTCCAAAAATAATAACGAAATGGTCACCAATAGTGTCAAAACGATTTATCTACAAGATATGCAGAAGTTGGCAGGAAGTCTTGATGATCCTATCAGAGTGGCTGGAATGATGGCAGGTGTAACTTCTGATGCTGCATTTTCAGAAAATTTTATTTCCATAAGAGGAAATGCTCCAAGAGGTTTGAAGTACTATTTGGAAGGTGTAGAAATCATCAATCCTTCTCACTTTGCCAGAATAGGAAGTTCTGGAGGAACATTCACGGTTTTTAGTATGCAATTGCTTGACAAAAGTGACTTTTTCACTGGTGCTTTTCCAGCAGAATACAGCAATGCTATGAGCGGGATTTTGGATGTTAATTTTAGAAACGGAACACAAGCCAGTCGTCAGTATTCCATTACTGCAGGAACTTTAGGTCTTGATATCGCTGCAGAAGGTCCGCTCAGCAGCAAACAAAAAGCAACTTATTTATTCAATTACAGATATTCTGTAGTAGGAATGGCAAGATTGATTGGTTATCCAACAGTGCCAACATATCAAGATTTGTCATTCATTTTAAATTTTCCGATTGAAAAAGGGAAAATAAAAGTTTTTGGAATTGCAGGTACAAGCGATAGAAAACGAACTGCTTTTGCAGACAGTACGCTTTGGGAAGCAGACATAGATAGATACAATCTTTCGTTGAGAAGCGATATGATTATGGTGGGGAGTAGTTATGAAAAATCTTTGAGTGAAAATTCAGTTCTTAAAGCCACTTTAATTGGTAATGCATTCAGACAAATTGATAATAGAAATTATCTATTAAATGATTATGCTGAAATCATCAGAAGTAATAATGAATACCGTTCAATGCCCATTACAGGAGCAGTTTCCTTGAGGCATAAATTCTCTCGAAGACATACTAACAAAACAGGAATTTCTTATGAATATGCAACACACGATTGGGAAGTTCTGAGATACGATTTCGAAAATGCTGTTTTAGATACCAATGTTCTTGGAAATGGAACTTCACAAACTACCAAAGCATTTACACAATCTAGAATATTAATTACTGAAAAGTTAGCATTAAATCTAGGTTTAAGTGCTATTCACTATGATGTAAATCAAAAATTATCTATTGAGCCAAGAGTAGGAATATCCTACCAAACCAAAGGAAAAGGAAAGTTATCTCTGGCATTAGGGAAACACAGCCAAATAGAACATTTTGCTACTTATATGTATCAAACAAGAGACAGTTTGAACCAATTAATCAAACCCAATCAAAACCTCGATTTTGTAAAAGCCTATCATATCATTGGAGGTTTTAGAACTACGATTTTTAAAAATCATTACTTGAATATTGAAACTTATTATCAGTACTTGTATGACATCCCAACCCAAAGAGGAGGTACATTTAGTATGGCAAATATTTCTGAACTACAAGAAATGCGAAGACTTGAAAATATTGGTCTGGGAGAAAATTATGGAATTGATTTTGGAATAGAAAGATATGCTAGTAAAGGTTTGTACTATATGATAAACGCTAGTCTTTTTGAGTCGTTTTATATCGATGGAAATGGTGACAGAAGAAGTACAGAGTTTGATCAGAAATTCAATGTGAAATTTCTTGCAGGAAAAGAATATGTAGTGGGTAAAAAATCTGGAAAAACGAACTTTTTGAGTTGGAACACCAATGTGGCATACGTTGGAGGAAGACCCTATACACCCATCGATTTGATGGCTTCCGAACTAAACGAAGAAACAGTTAGAAATGAACCTTTAGCTTATTCGCTCAGAGAACAAAACTTACTTTTTGTAGATGTTACCTTTACCTACAAAATCAACAAACCCAAAAGAACAGTGAATTGGTCGTTGCAAATCAAAAATATATTTTCGAATGGAAATGCCATTTATAGAGAATACGACCCTTTGCTAAAACAAGAAGTAACTGTAAAATCCTCAAGTTTCTTTCCTAATTTGAGTTATAAAATAGAGTTTTGATTAATGGTGGTTTTTTTTGTGCTTATTTTTTTTGAATTCTCTATTTGAGTTACTTAATAAACTTCAAATCTTGAAGAATCAATCTTACTTGAGGAATCAACATTTGTTTTCCGCCATTGTCGATAAGATAATCGGCATATTTGAGTCTTTGAGAATCTGTCATTTGGTGATTGAGTCTGGCTATCACATCTTCTTCTTTTACGCCATCTCGTTCCATTACTCTTTTGATACGTGTTTTTACGTGGGCTTTTACTACTACCACTTTATCCACCGTTTCCATTCCTCCTGATTCTATTAGAACAGCTGCTTCTTTTACAATCAAAGTAGAAGTTTGACAACTACACCAATTCTTGAAATCTTCAGCAACTGCTGGATGAACAATGTGATTGAGTTGTTTTAAGGATTCGTTGTTTCCAAAAACAATGCTGCCAATATATTTTCTGTTGAGTTTACCTTGTATATAGGATTCTTTACCAAATGTTTCAGTGATTGTTTTTTTGACACCAGCATTTTGATTCATAATACTTTTGGCTCTGTCGTCTGCATAATATACAGGCACACCGAATGATTCGAAAATTCTAGCAATAGTAGATTTGCCACTACCTATACCTCCTGTAAGCCCGAGTTTTATCACTTATTGAGTGTATTATATACTATCCGTTGTTGGGTTGCTCTGCAATGGTTTCGCTTCCATCGATCGTAATGGCAGATTTTTCAATTTTCAATTTACCTTCTTCCACAGCAATGGTTACCGTAGTATCATCTACTGCTGTAACTTTCCCATGAATCCCTCCTATAGTAATGACTTTATCACCTTTTTTTACTGCAGCTCTTTCTTCTTCCAATTTCTTTCTTTTCTTCTGCTGTGGTCTAATCATAAAGAAATAAACTACGACAAACATAAGTCCGAACATTACTAAAGTAGGAATAGAACTAGGGTTTTCTGCGGCTAAAATTGATATATTCATTTTGATTCTAATTTTTTTGTGATGCAAAAGTAAAGTTTATAAGATTAAGTACAAGTTTTTATAAGTATATGTTTTAAACTTTATAGATTAAATACGATTCATTTTTTAATGGCACATGTTTTGAAAAACTTATTATATCAAACCAAAGATTTAAATCTAAATAATTCGCTTTTAGTGTTTTAATCAAAAAGAAGAAATTCAATTAATGAGTTTTCTTTTAATATTAATGACAGTTTGACGTAAATAGGAAAATATGAGTGACTTTTTATCAGATAAAAAAAGAATTATTGTATCCAATGTCATAGATGACGATGCAGAATTTATTCCATTGCTTTCTTCAGAAGATGAAGAAAAGATGAATAAAGAAAAATTACCCAAAGAATTGGGGATTTTACCTTTGAGAAATAATGTTTTGTTTCCTGGAGTGGTTATGCCAATAACGGTTGGTAGAGATAAATCGATTAAACTGATTCAAGATGCCTACAGAAACAAAAAGCAAATTGCCGTTGTTTCTCAAAAAGATGGTTCTCTTGAAGAGCCTGAATACAAAGATTTACACCAAATAGGTACGGTTGCTCAAATCATTAAGTTGCTCAAAATGCCTGATGGTAGTTCTACAGTGATTATTCAAGGAAAACAAAGGTGTAAATTGCTCGAGTTGGTTTCTGAGGATCCTTTTATTGTTGCTAGTGTTGAAACTTTTCAAGATGTTCAAAACACTGAAAATGAAAACAGAATGAATGCAATATTTGAGTCATTGAAAGACATGGCCATGCAAATCATCAATCAATCACCACATATACCAAGTGAAGCAACTTTTGCAATAAAAAATATTGAAAGCACTTCGTTTTTGGTGAACTTCATTTCAAGTCACATGCAAGGAGAAGTTTTGGATAAACAAAAATTATTGGAAGAACAAAACATTGTTAAACGTTCCGAGCATTTACTAAAACATTTGGCCAAAGAGCTTCAAATGTTGGAGTTGAAAAATGATATCCAATCAAAAGTAAAGACAGATTTAGATAAACAACAAAGAGAATATTTCCTTCATCAACAAATGAAAGAAATTCAAAATGAATTAGGGGAAAATCCTGTTCAGCAAGAGGTTAATGAAATGAAGTCCAAAGCAGTTACTAAAAAGTGGACAGCTAAAGTGGCAGATATTTTCAATAAAGAATTGGACAAGCTGAGTAGAATGAATCCTCAAGGTGCAGAATATGGTGTTCAGTTGAACTATTTGCAATTACTTTTGGATTTACCTTGGGGTGTTTATACCAAAGATAAATTCGACCTCAAGAAAGCTCAACATATACTCGATAGAGATCATTCTGGATTGGAGAAAGTAAAAGAAAGAATTATTGAGTATTTGGCTGTTTTAAAACTCAAAGGCAACATGAAATCTCCAATTTTGTGTCTATACGGACCTCCAGGTGTTGGAAAAACTTCATTAGGTAAATCTGTTGCTGAAGCTATAGGTAGAAAGTATGTAAGAATGTCTCTAGGAGGTGTGCACGATGAAGCGGAAATAAGAGGACATCGAAAAACTTATATTGGTGCAATGCCAGGAAGAGTCATCAATAATTTGAAAAAAGCGGGTTCTGATAATCCTGTTTTTGTTCTGGACGAAATTGATAAAGTTGGCAGAAGCAATCACGGAGATCCATCATCGGCTTTATTGGAAGTGCTAGATCCTGAACAAAATGGTGCATTTAATGACAATTATGTTGAGTTGGATTATGATTTGTCTAAAGTAATGTTCATCGCTACTGCAAATGATTTGAGCACCATTCAACCTGCTTTGAGAGATAGAATGGAAATCATAGAAGTAAATGGCTACACGATTGAAGAAAAAATTGAAATTGCTCAAAAACATTTATTACCCAAACAATTGAAAGAGCATGGAATTACAAAATCTGAAATTTCAGTTTCTGCAAAAGTATTGGAAAAAATCATCGAAGAATACACCAGCGAAAGTGGGGTAAGAGGTTTGGAAAAACGAATTGCAAAACTAGTGCGTTTTAGAGCCAAACAAATTGCTTTGGAGGAAACTTTTGAAAAAACGATAAAATCAACTGATTTATTGGATGTTTTTGGTCCTAGTCACGAGAAAAGTAAATACGAAACCAACAATGTAACAGGTGTTGTAACAGGTTTGGCTTGGACAAAAGCAGGAGGAGATATTTTATTTATCGAATGTTCGCTTACCAAAGGAAAAGGGAAACTTACGCTCACAGGAAACTTAGGTGATGTAATGAAAGAATCTGCCGTAATTGCTTTGGAATACTTAAAAGCAAATGCCAAATACATCGGTTTGACGGAAGAGGAATTTGATGAGAAAAATGTACATATTCACGTTCCAGAAGGTGCCACTCCAAAAGATGGTCCATCGGCAGGAATCACTATGTTGACTGCTTTAGCTTCGAGATTTACAGAACGAAAAGTGAAAAAATACTTGGCGATGACAGGAGAAATTACTCTGAGAGGTCAAGTATTGCCTGTAGGTGGAATCAAAGAAAAAATTCTAGCCGCCAAAAGAGCCAATATCAAAGAAATCATTTTGTGTGAGAAAAACAGAAAAGATGTAGAAGACATTAATCCTAAATATTTAGAAGGATTGAGGTTTCATTATGTCAAAGAAATGAAAGAGGTTTTGGATCTGGCTTTGGAAAAATAATTTAAAATTTGATAATTTGATAATTTCCAAACTTAAAAACATCTGTCACATCGACTGAAATGGAGATGTCTAGCAACTGAATTTGTTTATTTAAATTAATTTTTTAACAAAGTAAAAACCATACTTGAGATAAATTCTTTCTCATTCTCTGAACATTCTATACAATTGTCCTGTGCCATTGTTATAATACTCTTTTCGTTGATACCATCAAGTGATGTTTTGTATTTGATTTCTGCAGCGAGTCTTTCATTCCAAAAATCTATTTGATTGATAGAGAGTGTGTCGAAACTTTCAATTAAGGCTTTTGGATGAAATACGAAATAATAAAAGATTCCAATATCAAAATGCTTGTAATGTTCTTGTGGAATATCAAAAAAGTTGGTTTCGTTGTATATGTTTATAGCTGTAAAATACCTTTTTCGCCATTCGTCATTTTGTGTAATTAGGCTATCAGCAATATTTAGAATTGATACTAATTTGATTTGTTTTACTTTTCCTTCTTCAATCAATCTGGTGTCTTTACGTGAATTGATTTCACTGTTCATGTCTTCGATATATTCTTCACCATCAATTTCACTAATGATCATTTCAGGTTCTTTTTCTTCTTCTAAGAACCCACATGAACTCATTATTAAGATTGTTAAATTGATATAAAATAATGACTTCATTTTTTTAATTTAAAATTAATAAAACTAAAGTATAGCAAAGAAAACAATACCATAGACAAAACCAAATGAATGGGTTGGAGTAGTGCAGGCATTCCCAAAACAGAGAACAGTTTACCAACAATGCCTTCAAGAAGAACAACTCCCAAAATAAAATAACTCATTTTTTGATTTTCTTTATTTTTTCTTGCAAAGTAGAAAAATGCAACACCAATCATAATAATGGCAATGGCCATACTTCTGTGAAAGTAATAAATTCCTTCTAAATTATCTACAATTTCATTTCTTGGAAAAGCATCCATCAAAACATCTACTTGCTGTCTTACTTGTGTACCCCAAAGTGTTTGCAAAATCATTAACAAAACACCTATCATTGCTGTAAAGTAAAGCCCTTTAGAAACATTTTTTTTGTTTTTATTATCAATTATAGAAATGATATGCAATTGAATCATAATCATCAAAACTGCTAGCATCATGTGTATGGTGAGTACCCAAGGAACAATATTCGTGGCCACTACCATTGCGCCAAACCAAGCTTGAAAAAGCGTTAAAAACAAAAGAAATAAAGCCAAGAATGACATTATTTTTCTCTTTTTAAATTGCATAAAAGCCAAAATAGTTTGAATTAAAATGAGTAAGCCAGCCAATGCGCCCAAAAGTCTATTGATGTATTCAGTCCAAGTATTAAAAGCACTAAAATCTTGTTCTTCAAGAAGGCTTTTATCAGCAATCAGTGCTTGAGCTTGTTTTTCAAAACCTAGCGAAGTAAGAAAATCTCCAAAACGAACAATTTTCTTTGCTCTCTTTTCAGAATAAATATCTTTATAATTTTCTGGAAGTTCAGAAGCATCAGTTGGAGGAATATAATTATCAAAACACTTGGGCCAATCCGGACACCCCATTCCAGAGCCGGTCATTCTAACAACACCACCTGCAACAACCACCAAAAAAATGGAAATCAAAGTAATAATTGAAAACGTTTTTAGCTTCATCAAATTTTTATCTAATTAATTTAATTTCTTCCATCACTATAGATTTTGTATTGGGGCAATTATTGTTTTGGTTGGCAGGCGTATTAAATTTCACATAAACAACGTTTCCTTCAACTTTATATGATTCTTCGAGCCATGAGATCGGAAAATATTGATTCTTAGACACAACATCTTCAATTACAAAACCACAATCTTTCTTCAACACAGTAGCTTTTACGAAACCATTGTCACTTAATATTTTTTCACGTTCTTGTGTATCATCTTTTTCAACTCTTTCTATGGTATTACTTTCAGAAGTGCTATTAACTACTTTTTTGCTTGTATCACATGATTGAAATACAAAAATTGCGAAAATGAGAAAAATGAAGAATGATTTCATGTCGATTACTATTTTAAGTATTGAATACAAAGATAATTCGTAATTTATGAGTCGAACTATGATTTTGGTCAGAAAAAATAAAAAATTTGTAACGAATGCGTTTTAAGAACTCAACGATAAGTATATATTTGTGCACTTATTAAAAAAAAGAAAATTATGGCATCCAACGATATCGATTTTAGCAAAGTTATTTCTCACGCAAAAGAGTTTGGTTTTGTATTTCCTAGTAGTGAAATATATGATGGATTGAGTGCAACTTACGATTATGCTCAAAATGGGGTAGAGTTGAAAAACAACATCAAAAAATATTGGTGGATGTCAATGGTGCAAATGCACGAAAATATTGTTGGTTTGGATGCAGCAATTTTTATGCACCCAACTACTTGGAAAGCTTCAGGTCACGTAGATGCTTTCAACGATCCTTTGATTGACAATAAAGACTCAAAGAAAAGATATAGAGCTGATGTTTTAGTAGAAGAGCATATTGCCAAAATTGAAGAAAAGAACAACAAAGAAGTTGAAAAAGCACAAAAAAGATTTGGAGATGCTTTTGATGAAGCACAATTTCGTGCTACAAATCCAAATATTTTAAGAAGAGTGGCTGAAATTGATGCTATCAACGAAAAATTGGGTGACGTTCAAAAAAGAGAAGATTTAGTTGCTTTCAAGCAATTGATAGATGATTTAGGAATAGTTTGTCCTGTGAGTGGTTCCAAAAACTGGACTGAAATTCGTCAATTCAATTTGATGTTCGGAACTGAGTTAGGTTCTGTTGCTGGAGATGCTTCTACTATTTATCTTAGACCTGAAACTGCTCAAGGTATTTTTGTAAATTACTTAAATGTTCAAAAAACAGGGAGAATGAAACTTCCTTTTGGAATTGCACAGATTGGAAAGGCATTTAGAAATGAAATTGTAGCCCGTCAGTTTATCTTCAGAATGCGTGAGTTTGAACAAATGGAAATGCAGTTTTTCATCAAACCAGGTACTCAAATGGAATGGTACGAATACTGGAAAGAAACCAGAATGAAATGGCACAAAGCATTAGGTTTTGGAGATGCATATTATAGATTTCATGATCACATCAAACTGGCACATTATGCGGATGCAGCTGCGGATATCGAATTCAAATTCCCATTTGGCTTCAAAGAGTTGGAAGGAATTCATTCTCGTACCGATTTTGATTTGTCGCAACATGAAGAATATTCAGGTAAAAAACTAAGATATTTCGACCCAGAAACTAACGAGAGTTATGTCCCTTATGTTTTGGAAACTTCTATTGGGGTAGACAGAATGTTTTTGGCGATTTTCAGTACTGCTTTGAAAGAAGAGCAATTGGAAGATGGTTCTGAAAGAACAGTTTTGAATATTCCTCCTGCGTTGGCGCCAGTAAAAGCGGCTATTTTACCTTTGTTAAAAAAAGATGGTTTACCAGAAAAAGCAAGAGAAATCATGAATGTATTAAAGTTCGACCACAACTGTCAATACGAAGAAAAAGATACCATTGGGAAACGATATAGAAGACAAGATGCGATCGGAACACCATTTTGTATTACGGTAGATCACCAATCATTGGAAGACAATACAGTTACCATAAGAGAGCGAGATACCATGACGCAAGAAAGAGTCAATATTGCTGATTTACCCAAAATAATTGGAGATAAAGTAAGCATGACGATGTTGTTGGTGTAATAAAACAAATTCTATTTATTTACCACAGAGACACAAAGAACACAGAGCTCCATTAAACATCTCACTTCTTACATCATCCATGTAAACTCCTACTTCAACACATCAAACTCTTTTCCAGATTTTAGGACTTCCAAAGCCACTTGCAATTCGTCATTCAAGTCATTGATGATTTCGTAGAATTTCGATTGGTCATATAAGTTCTGAGCGATATTTGCTTTCAATCTTATCAAGATAGTTTGTTCAGCTTTTTTGTATCCCTCTTTGTCAAAAGGCACTTCTTCTAACTCTCCTGCATCAATGAGTTCTTGAACAATTTTGTCTGCTTTAAAATTCTTTTTGTAAGCATCAAAAGTTGGATATTTCTTTTGCAAGTCTGCTCGATTATCGTTTACATAATTCAAAGAAAAGCGATTGAAAACTCCATTTCTAATTAATTTCGAAAAGTATTCGCTAGAGCCAGTAGTATCCAATGGCACAAAAATATCTGGAATGATTCCTTCTCCTCCATATACCTTTCTTTTCTTAATCAAAGTATAATGAACTTCATCTTCATTTAAACTAATGCTATCTTTATGAAATAACTCACCACTTTCGTATCTGTTATATTTTTCTCTTCTATATTTCATAGAACCTTTATCATAAGGTTTTTGAATACATCTTCCACTTGGAGTGTAATATTTTTGGGTAGTTATTCTAACAGTTGTTCCATCAGAAAGTGAAACTGGTTTTTGAACCAATCCTTTAGAGAATGTTCTACGACCTATAATAAGTCCTCTGTCCCAATCTTGAACTGCACCAGATACAATTTCAGAGGCAGAAGCACTGTTTTCGTTTACAAGTATCACAATTCTGCCAGACTCCATCAATCCAGGTTGCATGGTTTCGTAAAACTTTTTAGGATAAGCCCTTCCTTCCGTGTATACAACTGTTCTTCTACCAGCAATTAGTTCGTCACAAAGGTTTACGGCAGTCATTAAATAACCTCCGCCATTGTTTTGTAAATCAATAATTAAATCTCTCATACCATCTCTTTTGAGACTATTGATAGCATCTCTTGCTTCAGCAACGGTAGTAGCAGAGAAATTATTCAATTTGATATATCCCACTTCAGGAGCAGCCATGTAGTAAGAATCCAAACTGTGAATTGGAATTTTATCTCTCACGATAGTAAAGTCAAGTAAATTTGAAGAACCTTTTCTGAAAATTTGAATTTTTACTTTTGTCCCTTTATCACCTAATAAACGACTTCTTACACCATTGTTTTTAATACCAACGCCTGCTACTAATTCATCATCGATAGATACAATTTTGTCTCCGGACATAATGCCTACTTTTTCACTTGGTCCTCCAGGAATAGCCTCAGCTACTACGATTGTATCTTTATCTATTTGGAATCTTACACCCACTCCAGAAAAAGAACCTTGAAGAGGAGACTCCATATCATGTAAGTCTTCTAATGAAATATAACTTGAATGAGGATCCAATTGGTCTAACATATATCTTATACCATTTTCAGTGATGATTCCATTAGAAACTGAATCTGGATAAAAAGCATCAAAATAGGGAAGTGCCTCTTCATATTTATTGATGGCATTCTTTTTTGTTTGATTACCAAAAATTACTAAAGCATAGTTTTCAAAAGATTTTCTAGTAAGGTTTGTTCTATGAATTTCGCCATCTCTACTGTATGAAACAGATACTTTTGAATTGGTTTCTCCGATGAGTCTTTCTGCAATTTCGCAATAGTAATATTCATCTTCAAATGGTTTTCCATCAATTTCAAAAATTTTGTCACCCACTTTTAAACCTGCTTCATCTGCACCACTTTTTGGAAAAACTTCGGTTATTTCTAATGAATCTCCTGAAAATTTAAATGTAATACCAAAAGATTCGTAATTGTTTTTATGATTGTTGGGATTGATGGCTTTGATTTTTTTAGCATCATGGTAAGGACTGAATGGGCTCAAACCATTTTGAAGACCTTTTACAATATCTCTTTCTAATTCTTGTTTGTCAACAGCATAAACATACATTAATTCCAAATTACTTAATAATTGAGGAACTTTAATAGTAGTTTGAAGTCTTTCTTCATCAGAAACTCTTTGTGCTGTATGTGTTTGAGTAAATGCAATTAAAGCAACTGCACTTAAGATATATTTGATAGTTTTTTTCATTTTCTAACTGTTTGAATCGATAAATATACATTGAAAGTTCTTAAAATTCAACTAAAAAGCTGTTAAAATAACTTAAGGATAAGGTGAGATTACAAAATTCAATCCAAAAAACTATAGTGAGTGATATAAAATTCCTACTTCATCATTTTTTTATAAATTTACATTTGATAATAAAATCTAATGGATATGAATTTTAAAGTTGGAGATAAAGTTTCTTTTTTAGATGAAGAAGGCAAAGGTAAAATTGTAGCCATTTTGAATGAAAGATACGCTTTGGTGGAAACTGAAGAAGGATTTGATGAACAATATCTTATTTCTAAGCTAGTACTTTCATCAGACGAAAAAGCTTTCAAATTGGATGGAATAGAACATGTTTTATCTGTTCAAGAAAAGGTGCAGTCCGAGGGTAAAATGAGAATACAAGAAGATTTTGATAGAAAATCTAGAAGTTTGGTTTCTTATGTGAAAGAAGAAATGGAGATTGATTTACACATTGAAGAATTAATTGATTCTCATAGAGGAATGTCCAATGCTGAAATTCTTTCGGTTCAAATGGCAAATTTCAAAAGGGAATTGAATGTTGCGATAAGAAGAAAAGCCAAAAAAATGATTGTAATCCATGGAGTAGGTGAGGGGAGGTTGAAATCTGAAATCATCAGAGAATTAAGTGAGCATTATCCCAATTTTGAATTCTATGATGCTTCCTATAGAAAATACGGATATGGTGCAACTGAAATTGTTTTCCATTAATTTATCACAAACAAAAAAGCCATTGTTTAAAAAACAATGGCTTTCAAATATTGATTAGATTTTAGATTATCCTCCAAAATCATCGAATCTTACATTCTCTGGAGGAACACCCCAATCATCACACATTTTTACAACTGCGTTGTTCATCATTGGAGGGCCACAGAAATAGAATTCAATATCCTCTGGTGATTCATGTTTGCTCAAATACTGCTCAATTACAGCATTGTGAACAAATCCAACAAATCCATCTCCTTCTGGATCTTCAATCGATTTCTTTTCAACCCAATTGTCACTTTCTAAAGCATTTGAAAGTACCAAGTAGAATTTGAAATTAGGGAAGTCTCTTTCCAAATCTCTAAAGTAGTGAATGTAGAATAATTCTGCTCTACTTCTTCCTCCATACCAATAAGTTACTTTTCTATTAGTTTTGATCGTTTTGAACAACTCATATAAGTGAGAACGCATTGGAGCCATTCCGGCACCACCACCAATATACAACATTTCAGCATCAGACTCATTGATAAAGAACTCACCATAAGGTCCAGAAATTAATGCTTTATCTCCTTCTTTTAGGTTGAAGATATAAGAAGAGGCAACACCAGGATTCACATTCATCCAAGTTTTGTTTTTACCGTCATAAGGAGGAGCAGCTACACGTACATTCAACATGATTTTTCTTCCTTCAGCAGGGTAAGAAGCCATAGAATATGCACGAACTACTTCTTCGTTGTTTTTCATTACTAAATGACGCATAGCATAAGGTCCTTCAGCCCATTCTTTTTCAAATTTATTGGGTTCACCTGGGTGATCTTGAGGATGAGCAGTAACGTCCATTTCAGAAAACTTAACTTCACATTTTGGGATTTTAATTTGGATATATCCTCCCGCTTTGTAATCCATATCTTCTGGAATTTCAACAATAAATTCTTTGATGTAAGTAGCTACGTTGTAGTTTGAAACTACAGTAGCTTCCCATTCTTTGATCCCTAAAATTTCATCGTGGATATGGATTTCCATATCTTCTTTCACTTTCACTTGACAACCTAATCTATAATTGTCTGCAATTTCTTTTCTTGAAAAGTTAGGCTCTTCAGTTGGAAGTATAGATCCTCCTCCAGAATTAACTTGACATACACATTGTACACAAGTACCACCACCTCCACAAGCAGAAGGTAAAAATATACCTTCACTACCTAGAGTACTCAAAAGAGTTCCACCACCATCTACTTCCAAAACTCTGTCTCCACCGTTGATAGTGATTTTAACTTTTCCAGAAGGCATTAATTTGGCCTTTGCAAAAAGCAATACAGACGTTAGAAGTAATACTACGAATAAGAAAACTACGATTGTAACTGTTATTACTGGTCCCATAATTTATAAAGTGTTTTTTCTTTTATACTAATTTAAATCCTAAAAATCCTAGAAATGCTAATCCCATCAATCCAGTTAGGATAAATGCCATTCCAACACCTCTTACTGGCGCAGGTACATGAGAATATTTGATTTTCTCTCTAATTGCAGCAATCAAAACGATAGCAATAAACCATCCAAAACCAGCACCTAAACCATAAGAAGTAGCCTCACCAACATTGTTGAATGCTTTTTGTTGCATAAATAATGCACCACCTAATATTGCACAGTTTACAGCAATCAATGGTAAGAAAATACCAAGAGCACCATATAGTGCAGGAGAGAATTTCTCTACAAGCATTTCAACTAACTGAACCATAGATGCAATAACTGCAATAAACATAATGAAACTTAAGAAACTTAAATCAATTGTTTCATAAGAAGCATCTAACCATTTCAAAGCACCTTCTTGTAATACATAGGTATCAAGTAAGTAGTTTACAGGAATAGTTACTCCCAATACAAAAATTACTGCTGCTCCTAAACCAACTGCTGTTTTAACAGTTTTTGATACCGCTAAATAAGAACACATACCAAAGAAGAATGTGAAAATCATATTGTCAATGAAAGCGGCTTGGAAAAATATATTAACGTAATCCATATTGTTACTTTTTTTTAAACTTAATACTATTAAAACTATGCTTCAATTAATTTAGGGTTTCTAATTTTTTGAATCCAAATAATGATTGCTACCAATACCAATGATGATGGAGGTAATAAGAACATACCATTATTTTCATATCCAATAGAGTATAATCCTGTACCTGCAGCAGCGTCACCTAATACTGGGAATCCAAACAAACTACCAGAACCTAATAACTCTTTGAAGAACGCTACAACCATTAATACCCAACCGTATCCAATAGCATTTCCAAAACCATCTAAAGCAGAAGGTCCAGGTTTATTACCTAAAGCAAAGGCCTCTAAACGTCCCATGATGATACAGTTGGTAATAATCAAACCAACAAATACAGAAAGGGTTTTAGAAGCATCATATACATATGCTTTAAGGACTTGGTCAACGATAATTACCAAAGCAGCAACAACAACCAACTGAACAATAATTCTTATTCTAGGAGGAATAATGTTTCTCATCATCGATACGATTACATTTCCTAATATCAATACAAACATTACTGCAACAGACATTACAAAAGCACCTTTCATTTGAACTGTAACAGCTAACGCAGAACAAATACCTAATACCTGAATAGTTACAGGGTTAGTATCATTCAAAGGATCTGATATTAACTTCTTATTTTTTGCCGAAAACAACGGCTCTTTAACTGAATCACTCATCTTTCTTAGTATTGAGAATGTTTAATTAATTGATTGGTTTTTTAAAATAGTTGTAATATACTTCTAAGTAAACTTTTAGCATATCTCTTACTCCATTACCTGTAAAAGTAGCTCCAGACAATCCATCTACAGTGTTATCATCCAAAGGTCTTGAACCAGGTTTAATTACATCTACACCTTGAAAATTACCACTTGGACCTGCAAGTTTTTTATTTTCAAATTGATCTTGAAATTTAGGTTCATTGATTACAGAACCTAGACCTGCAGTTTCACCTTTATGGTCAAATTTTGCTGCTACTATAGTTATATTTTTTGGATCATTTGAATCAAGTCCAATGTAACCCCAAACATCATCCCAAAGACCTTTTCCGCTACAAGAAACTACATATACTTTCTTACCATCTTTTTCACAAACAAAGATTGGAAACAATTTCTCTTTATCTGGAGTTCTGAATTGAGCACGAGGTTCTACATTGAAAGCATCTTTTTCATTCTTAGGATCAATTTCTTCAGTTCCTGGAACTGTATTTCCTTTAGAATCTTTCAACTCACCTTTTGAATCAAATACTGGTTCTCCATAAAAGTTAATTGTGATTCTTCGTGTAACCATTTCCTTGAAAAGGTCACCTGCTTCGTCACGAATCACTTTATCTTTATCCATAAATCCAGTTGCCTGAATGATGTTTTGCTTTTTCTCGTTTTGCATATTTTCCACCTGAGCAGGTTTCAAAGCTAATGATAAATAAGCCAAAATACCTCCTACAACTACCACCATAATAGTTGCGAAGATGATTGTATATACATTACTTTCTTTATTGAGTGCCATAATTATGCAGTTTTTAATCTTTTCATTCTACGTTTAACATTTGCTCTAATCACCATGTGGTCAATAGTAGGTGCACAAACATTGGCTATTAATATTCCCAACATTACACCTTCTGGATACGCTGGATTTCCCATTCGAATTAATATTCCTAATGCGCCTCCAATAAATCCATAGAAAAATTTACCAGTACTAGTTTGTGCTGCAGTAACAGGGTCGGTAATCATGAATACCATTCCGAACATAAAACCTCCATACATCAACTGGTGAATAGGATCAACTTCATAGAAAGGATTTCCTCCCATTGCATAAAATAGTCCTGCAATACTCAAACCTCCTAAAAAGAATGAAGTCATTACTTTCCAACTAGCAATACCAACCCAAAGTAAAAACGCTGCTCCTAATAATGCAGCAAATGCTGAAGTTTCACCTACAGAACCTGGCTCTATCCCCCAAAATGTATCAGATAAAGAAACAGCCTTTGAAGCTACTTTATCACCTTCTTCTATTAATGACTTAAATACATCATCTTTTCCTTTAGATAAAGCGACCGCTGCTTCTTCGTATTTTGCTTTTGCTGTAGCCAAATCTCCAAGAGAAGTAGCTCCTGATACAACATCAACAGAGTCCGCTGTACCATAATTGAACAATTGTGGTGAATCTAATAAGGATTGAGGAATCTCTTTACCATTATCTGCTAATTCTTTAATTTTTGCAGTATTTTCTTTCATCCCTTTAATACCAGCAATCCATGTATTGTCACCTGTCATGCTAGTAGGATGAGCGAAGAATAAGAATGCTCTTGCAGTTAATGCAATATTGATAATGTTCATTCCAGTTCCACCAAAAACTTCTTTTCCAATTACTACTGCAAAGATTGTAGCAACACCCACCATCCATAGAGGAACGTCAACTGGCATAATTAAAGGAATTAACATTCCAGAAACTAGGAAACCTTCTTGAACTGAATGTCCATTTTTAATGGCGAAAATAAATTCAACTCCCAAACCAACTGCATAAGATACAGCAATAATAGGAATCACTTTTAATGCTCCGTACAAAAAGTTGTCTAACAAAGTAGATGTTTCTCCCAAAGCATTGTAATGCCAGTGTCCAACATTGTACATTCCAAACAATAGACAAGGTATCATTGCAAGGATTACAAACATCATGGTTCTTTTCAAATCGATAGCATCACGGATGTGTGCTCCTTTTTGTGTAGTGTGATTTGGCGTAAAAACCAAAGTGTCTAACGCATCAACTAAAGGAAAATACTTTTTAGTTTTTTCGCTTTTGTTCAACTTGTGATGTGCGTTGTCAAAAATATTTCTTAAAAATTTCACTTCTTTATATCTTTTAGTTACTACTAAATAAGCTTACATACATTCTTTTTGAATCAAATCCAATCCTTTTCTGATATGCTCTTGAGATTGAATTTTTGAAGTACAGATTAATTCACATAAAGCGAAATCCTCTGGAGCAACTTCATAGATTCCTAATTTTTCCATATTGTCAATATCATCTGTTATCGCTGCTTTGACTAATTGAACTGGTAAAATATCAAATGGAAATACTTTTTCATATTCTTCAGAAACAACAAAAGCTCTTTCTTCACCATTAAGATTAGTATCTACTTTAAATTTTTTGGATTTGCTTATCCAAGAAGGGTAGGCATGAGAAATCGAGAATCTACCAAACCCAAGACCTAACCAACCGTTTGATAAAAAGAACTTGAATTCATTTCCTTCAGGGATGATAGTGATTTGAGAATGATAAAACCCAAGGTAATCTTCTGATGTTACTTTTCCTCCTGTAAGTACATTTCCAGAAATGATTCTATTGTTTTCACCTTCAATATTTCCTTCAACGATACTTCCAATAGAAGTACCAATCAAAGTTCTATAATGTTTTCTGTTTTTTGCTTTTTCTCCTGTAAGTGCAACTAATCTTGTAGGGATGTATTTTCCTGTTAATGCAGTGGCTCCAATGATAGCAACATCCTGAGCATTTACAGTCCATACAATTTCACCTTTATTGATAGGAGAGATGTGATGTATTTGAACACCTACATTTCCAGCAGGGTGAGGACCTGAAATAGAATGAATTTTACAGTTCTTAGCATTTTTAAGTGCTGGATCCGAATTTCCATTTCTTAAAGATAAATGAACTCCGCCTTTAGAAAGTTTATTTAGAATGTCAATTCCTGCTTGAAACTCTTTGTCTTTTCCATGTAAAGTAAAATCATAATCTGGTGCTAATGGACTGCTGTCAAAACCAGAGATAAAAATTGCTTTTGGCTCATCTTCAGGTCTTGCTACTACATCCAAAGGACGCATCTTAATAAAAGGCCAAAGTCCGCTATTCATTAAAAAAGATTTAGCACCTGACGCATCTAAATTACCAACATTAGAAATGTCAATATTCTCGTATTCGTCAGTAGCATCTGCTTCAACCAAAACAGATAATATTCTTCTTTTTTCTCCACGCACAATATCTTTTACAGTTCCTGCTACAGAGGAAACGTAATTGATGTCCATATTGTACTTGTCTTTGAATAAAACAGAACCTGCTTTTACTTTATCTCCGACTTTCACCACCATTTTAGGTGTCATGTTGTGAAAATCAGCAGGATTGATGGCATAGATTTGCGATCTTTTTGCATCGGCTATCACTTTCTCAGCTTCACCTAACAAATTAACATCTAACCCTCTACGGATTTTTATTGTTTTTGACATAGAATGTTTTTCTAAAATTCGATGACAAAAATATAAATTAGAATGGGAAAAAATGACTATCTTTAATTTTCTGTTAAGTAAAAATATAATTTAGAATGATTTTAAATAAGGGATTCGCATTAAAAATTACGTTATTCGTAATTACATCGACACTATTCATCAATAGATGTGCTCCTAAGCCCATTTCGTCATCCGATGAGAAAGTGACAATTGACAAAGAAAAAATAAAAAAAGAGGAATCTTATTATAATGAAGACGACATTCAGTTTGCCAACAAAACTTATGTGCCCAATATCAAAACAGTAAGGATGTATAAAAAGGATTGGGAGTTGGGTGATCCTGTGATTGAATTAGGCAGTGGAGAACAACTGGAAATGCATTGGGATTTATTGGATGATGAGCGCACTAATTATCAATATAAATTTATTCATTGTACGAAGGATTGGGAGAAAAGCCCTTTGAATGAAATGGAATATTTAGAAGGTTTTAACGATAATTATGTTGAATATGCTGAAAATTCTTTTAACGCTCAGCAGAATTATACACATTATGCCATCATGTTTCCCAATGATTTGGTTTCGTTTAAAAAATCGGGTAATTACATTGCAGTCATTTACCCAGAAAACAATGAAGACTTCCCTGTCATTACCAGAAAATTTTATGTTACAGAAAACACTTTCAAAGTGACTGGAAATGTGAAATACCCAACCAATGTAGATGACAGATATTATAAGCAAGAGGTAGATTTTGAAGTATTATTTAACCCGCAAGAAATCACGAATCCATATTCCAATGTTCATTTGTATTTGGAGCAAAACTACAGACAAGACAATGTCTGCAAAGGCTTAGAACCAACTTTTGTAAAAGAGAATATAATGGTATATAATTATGACGATGAGAATGTATTTGAAGCAGCCAATGAATTTAGACATTTGGATTTAACCACCCATCTCAACCAAACAGCACATGTTAGGAAATTTGAGTTTATCAAAGACACCTTGCATGGATATGTTTTGCACGACATCAATAGGCAATTTAAGAAATATCTACAATATGAAGATATCAACGGGAGATATATTATCAAAAACTTACACGGCAACAACTTTCATCTGGAGAGTCAATATGTGATGACTCATTTCACATTGCCATGTGATGCACCCAAAACGAATGGAGATGTTTATATATATGGAGCGCTGTCAGATTATGAAGTGAAAAAAGAATTTAAAATGACTTATGACAATGTATCTAAAAGTTATAAAGGTAAAGCATATTTAAAACAAGGCTACTATAATTATATGTATCTATTTGTCCCAGACAATGCGTCTTCTAATTTAGAAACTTTTGAAGGTACGCACTTCGACACCGAAAACGAATACATCTTTAAATTCTATTACAGAGATCCTCAAAACTTCTATGACAGATTGATGTTGTTTCAAATTGTGAATTCTAGGGATACTTTTTAATAAGCTCATCACTATATGCGAACACCTATGACACAGACATCATCAATTTGTTCGTGAAGGCCTTTCCAATCGAAAAATTCGTTTTTAAAAGCTCTTTTTGTGTTTCCATTGATAGATTTTTGTTTGCTATTAAAAGAGATTTTAATTGCTGTGCCTTAAATTTCTTATTGTTTTTACCTCCAAATTGATCTTGATAACCATCTGTATAAACATAAATCATATCACCTTTTTGGAGCTCAAAATTATGAGCGCTGTAAGGTTTTTGATTTTCATATTTACCTATAGGTTGTTTATCCGCTTTGATTTCTTCAATGGTTTCAGCATCATTTTTCAAAATCCAAAGAGAGTTATTGGCTCCAGACCATTGCAAATGATTAGTTTTTATATTCAATGCACACAAACTAATGTCCATTCCATCTTTCACATCTTCACCAGATCTTGCCAATCTTTCGATAACAATTTCTCTTGTTCTGTTTAAAATTTCTCCAGTATCTCTAATTCCATCTTCTAATAGAGATTTATTCAATGCATTTGAACAAATTACGCTTACCATTGCTCCTGGCACCCCGTGTCCAGTGCAATCTGCAGCAGCAAAATATACCACTTTTTCTATTTGTTCCATCCAAAAGAAATCTCCAGCAACTACATCCTTTGGTAGATATAATACAAAATTCTGATGCAAAGCATTGTTCATGTCTTCAATAGAGGGCATAATTGCATCTTGAATTCTTTTGGCATAAATAATAGAATCTGAGATTTCCTTATGATGTTCTGCTAGAAGTTCATGTGCTTTTTCTATTTTTTCTTTTGAATTTCTGCTAAAGTTTTTTGCTTTTCAATAATTCTATTTTGCTTTTGGGATTTTCTAAATCTATCCCACATGAAGAAACCAAAAATCAACAATAAGCCAATCCCAGCATACATGTACTTCTTTTGCTGTTTTTGTTTATCGGCTTCCAGTTGATTTTTCTCTGCCTCAGCTTTTTGTGTAGCTAATTGAGCATCTTTTACTTTGGCTGCTTCTGCTGCTTTTACTGAATCGGCAGCGGCTTGCTTTTCATATTGGTATCTGTATTCTTGATGAATAACCGCTTTTTGATTGGCTTCAGAATCTAAACTATCTCTTGTAGCTAAAAACAATTCATGCATTTCTAAAGCAGATTTATAGTCTCCTGTAGCTTTAAAACACTTGTATAATGTTTGAGCAGCATCTCTAATCTCAATAGCTACTCCCAATTCTGAAGCAATTTTTAGCGCCTTTTCGGCATTTTCTTTTGCTTTAGAATAGTTGCCTTTCTCATAATAATATCCAGCGATGCTTTTTAGGGTAGAGGCCTTACCCAAATTATCATTTATTTCTTCTTTAATAGATAAACTATTCGAAAAATATTCCATAGCTTTTTCAAAGTTTTCCAGTGATTTATAGACACTTCCTAAATTACTCAAAACCGTTGCAGTACCATGTTTGTCGCCAATTTCAATTCTTAGTTCAAGACACTTCTCAAAATACTCTTTTGCTTTTTCAAAATCACCTTGGTTTTTGTAGGCGCCTCCTAAATTATTGTAAGAATTTGCAGTTCCTTTAGTATCATTTGAAGATTTATTTATTTCAAGGCTTTTGAAGTAATACTCAATGGCTTTTGTATAATTTAATTGCTGCTGATAGATATTTCCAATGTTCATAAAAGAACTTGCCATACCATTTTTGTCATCTAATTTTTCTTGCATCAAAAGACTCTTGTTGTAGTAATCAATTGCTTTTGAAAAATCTCCTTGTATGTAATAGTTGTTTCCAATATTCATGTATGAGTTTGCTAAACCTCTATGATTTTTCAACTCTTCATCTATTGCTAAACTTTCAAAATGATATTTAATTGATGTTAAATAATCACCTGTATCATAATAGATTAAACCAATGTTATTTAATGCGAATGATTTTGATTTTTTAAAAAACAACTTTGATTTTTCATCTTGTTTTTCTTTAAGATTTTTAGAACATAAGCTGTCAATTTTTTGGTTTAGAATTAAATCTAAAGCTGGGTCATTTAAGTAAATGAGTTATCCCATTCCATCCAAGCATCAATAACTATAGTGTCATTTGTAGCATTATTTATAATGCTCTTTAACGAATCTATTTTATTATTTTGATAAATAGAAAGTTGGCTAAGTACAACAATTGGAAAAACAAATAATATTATAAGTATAATTTTCAACTAATATTTTTATATACTCCAAAATTAGAAATTTTATTTAATTGATTAAATATTAAATAATTCATTATAATTAGTTAAAATGATGAAATTTAAATTATTGCCATCCACCACCCAAAGATTTATAAATGTTTACATATGCAGAAAGTTGATTCTTTTTAATTTCCACTAATTCAAATTTTGAAGAAAGCACCTCTTCTTGAGTCAAAAGCACTTCAATGTAATCAGCTCTTGCTGAATTAAAAAGACTATTAGAAATTTTCACAGATTGATTTAATACTTCTACTTCGCTTGACTTTAATTCATAGCTTTTTGAAAGATTTTCTAAATTAGAAACTTGATTAGACACTTCTATAAATGCATTCAAAATAGATTGTTCAAAAAGATATACGGCTTGTATTTTTTTATTGTTGGAATTATTGAAATTGGCTTTTATCTCGTTTTTGTTGATTAACGGAGACATGAGATCACCGAATAAAGAAGCAATTATAGACTCAGGAGCTTTCAAAAAATAGGAAGGATTAAATGCTTGAAGTCCGATATTACCATTGAGTTCTAGAGTAGGGTAGAATCTAGCTTTTGCAACTTTTACATCAAGTTTACAAGCTTCCAATTCAAGTTCAGTTTTTTTAATGTCAGGTCTATTTTCAAGAAGTTGAATCGGATGTCCTAAATTTATTTCACCCAAACTACATGTTAAAAAGTTTTCATTGCTTCTGGCTATTGGTTGAGGGAATCTGCCTAATAAAAAATTAATTTTATTCTCAGTTTCTAAAATTTTTTGTTCTATCATAGGTACTTTTGATTGTGTGTTCAAAACAAAAGCTTCGAATCTAGAAACAGGCAATTGAGATACCTTAGCAGATTTCATTTGTTGTTTTACAATATCTAAAGCGTTGGTTTGGATCTGAATATTGTTCTTTAAAATAACCAATTGATTGTCTAAAGCTAAAAGTTCATAGTAAGAGTTGGCAATTTCAGAGACTAAATTAGTCACCATAAAGTTTTTACCTTCAACTGAACTCAAATACCTCAAATAAGCAGCCTTTTTGGCGTTTCTTAATTTATTCCAAATGTCAATTTCCCAAGAAAATTTTGAAGATATCATTAAATCTCCTAGTATTTCGGGAAATTCTTTTCCTTCATCAATCTCAGTGTTTGCATCATTTGCTCCTTGACTGGTATATCTACCAACTTTTTCAAATCCCGTTCCAGCATTTAAATTCAAGAATGGTAAGTATTCTCCTTTTCGAATTTGCACTTCATTTTGAGCGCTACTAATTTCCATTAACATTATATTCAACTCTTGATTATTCATTAAAGCAGTATCAATAAGTGAAATAAGTAACGTGTCTTTAAAATAACTTCTCCAATCAATCAAAGAAGTGGAATCGTAGTTACCTTTTAGGTTGTTATTTGTGTAATGATCAGGTAAATGTTTATTTTCTTTTCTTTCTATAGTAGATGGAACTTTACAATAGGTCATCAATAAAAGCATTAATGATAAAGAAAGTGTAATCCAACTGATATTATATTTTTTCATGTTTTTACTTTTTATTTTTTTTAATAATTCGCAATAAATTTTTGATTCTAGAATCCGATTTAATAAGCTTTTCTTTCATTTGTTCTTTTTCTTGATTATTTCGAACAAAACTTTCTGATAGCGTTTCATCATTTTCATATTTAATTAGTTTTTTTCCATCTCCCATTTTTGCAAATATGTAGTAAAGTCCGGGAATGATAATTACTGCAAGAGAACCTACCACCATTCCTCCCATTGCCGAACCCCCAATAGTTCTATTTCCGATAGCACCTGCCCCTGATGAAAGTACCAATGGGATTAAACCTGCGATAAAAGCAAATGAAGTCATCAAAATAGGTCTAAATCTAACTTTTGCACCTTCTATTGCCGCTTCAATAATTGTAGCGCCTTGATGTCTTTTCAGTACAGCAAACTCTATAATTAAAACAGCATTTTTACCTAATAGACCTACCAACATGATTAATCCAACTTGAGCGTAAACATCATTAGCTAGCCCCATCATTTTAAGTAATAGAAAAGATCCGAAAATCCCAATTGGAAGGGATAAGATAACCGCTAAAGGTAAAAGCAAACTTTCATATTGAGCAGCTAAAACCAAGTAGACAAAAACCAATACAATTATAAAAATATAAAGTGACTCATAACCTCTTTGTGCTTCATCGTAGGATAAACCTTCCCATGCTATTTCATAGCCAATAGGAAGTGTCTCTTTAGCAACTTCGTTGATTGCATTTATAGCATCAGCAGTTGTGTATCCTTGAGCAGGTAAACCTCTTATTGATGATGAATTATACATGTTGTATCTTGTAATCTCATTTGGCCCTTGAGTTTTTTTCATAGTCATAAACGCTGAATATGGAACCATTTCTCCTGCTTCATTTTTTACATACAGTTTTAGAATGTCTGAAGGTAGTTTCCTAAATTCAGGACCTGATTGGACATAAACTTTAAAAAAACGACCAAATTTGATAAACCCTTGTTCATAAGTACTTCCTATAAGTATATTCAGGTTTTCCATTGCTTTTCCAATACTAACACCTTTCTGCATCGCTAATTTATTGTCAAATTCCAACTCATACTGAGGGTAGTTTGCTGCAAAAAAAGTAAATATCCCAGTGAGTTCATCTCGTTTTGATAATTCACTCATAAACTGTTGGTTTATTTTGTCAAACTCTTGATAGTCAGTAGATGTAGTTTTGTCAAGTAATCGCATTGAAAATCCTGCAGATGAACCAAAACCAGGAACAGCAGGAGGCTCAAAGTATTCGATTATAGCACCAAAGTCTTTTGTTTTTTCTTCTAATTCTTCCATTATTTCATGCACAGAGTGTTCTCTATCTTTCCAATCTTTGAGGTTTATCAAACATGTACCTGCATTCGAACCTCTACCTTGGGTCATGATTTCGTAGCCAGCCAGAGATGAAACAGACTCTACGCCTTCTACATCTTCACAAAGTTCTTGAAGTTCTCTAGAAACTTGATTGGTTTGTTCTAATGTAGACCCTGGAGGTGTTTGAATTATCGCATATATAGTTCCTTGGTCTTCGCTTGGTATAAAACCAGCTGGTAGAATTCGATTTACACCTATTATCCCAATGATAAATAGGGCTAAAACCCCAAAAGTTAT
Source organism: uncultured Flavobacteriales bacterium (assembly GCA_963922585.1). Taxonomy (GTDB): domain Bacteria; phylum Bacteroidota; class Bacteroidia; order Flavobacteriales_D; family Parvicellaceae; genus Parvicella. The sequence continues at coordinate 40,932 of CAWUIK010000009.1, forward strand.
TAACCTCCTGTTTACTATTACTTTAAGCACCCATACATATTTTTGAGTAAGCTTTTCGAACCTTCTATTGAACCAGTCCAAGAAAATAGAAATTGGAGTTCTTCTTTTTTGTTTTCCGTGATTATTCTTGAGAATCATAGCACAAAGAACAGGTGTTAATGTAAGAGCGACAATAGCAGATATTACAATTGAACTTGCCATTGTTATTGAAAATTGCCTGTAAAAAGTCCCAACTGGACCAGGCATAAATGCAATTGGTATGAATACAGATACCATTACTAATGTGATCGCTATAATAGCTCCGCTAATTTCTCCCATAACCTTTTTAACTGCATTGTAAGGGTTTAAATGCTCTTCCTCCATTTTAGCATGAACTGCTTCAACTACAACAATAGCATCATCAACCACAATTCCAATTGCTAAAACCAAAGCAAACAATGTTATCAAATTGATAGATAACCCAAACATTTGTAAAATGAAAAAAGAACCTATCAAAGAAACGGGCACCGCAATGATTGGAATAAGAGTAGATCTAAAATCACCTAAGAAAATAAATACAACTATTGCTACTAAGAAGAATGCATCAATGAGAGTATCAATTACTTGATCTATTGAGGCTTCTAGAAATTTTGAAACATCATAACTTATTTTATAATCTACACCTGGAGGGAAACTTTCTTTAAGAATTTCCATTTTCTCTTTTACTGATTCGATTACTTCAGTAGCGTTGCTTCCAAAAGTTTGTTTTAATACAATTGCAGCAGAAGGATTTCCATCAAGATTTGAATAAATATCAAAGAATTCACTTCCAAGTTCTACTTTACCTATATCTTTTAATAAAATTGCTTCACCTTCGCTATTGGCTCTAATGATTACATTTTCATACTGATCTTCTTCATTAAATCTACCTTTATAACTTAAAACATACTCTAAAGATTGAGCCTCAATTCCTGAACTTTGTCCTAATCTTCCTGGCCTACCAATAATACTTTGTTCTTCTAAAGCCTTCATAACTTCTTCTACAGAAACTTCGTATGCTCTCATTCTATCTGGATTTAACCATATTCTCATAGCGTATCTTCTGCTTCCAAGTATTTGAGCCTGAGCTATACCAGGAATTCTACTAATTTCTGGATTGATATGAACCATTGCGTAATTGTATAGAAACTTTTCATCTAAACTTTTATCAGTACTGAATAAATTTACATACATCAACATACTGGGTTGAATAGGAGTTATAATTACACCTTCTCGCTGCACTAATTCAGGCAAAAGAGGCATCACTTGATCAACTCTTGTTTTTACTCTAATTACTGCTAAATTGGGGTCTGTACCTGGCTCGAATACAATACTAACAGTTGCTTCTCCAGCACTAGTTGCATCCGATGCTATATACCTCATTCCTTCAACTCCATTAATTGCATTTTCTAAAGTGATTAGGGTAGAGTTAACCAATACATCTGCACTTGCTCCTGGAAATGCTATAAAAATGTTTACAGTTGTAGGTGCAATCTCAGGAAATTGAGATGTTGGTAGTTTTTTCATTGCTAAAGAACCAAGAAAAACAATTATAATCGATATCACAATTGCCAAAACTGGTCTGTGAATTATTTTGCTAAACATAATTTTATGAATTTAAAATGATTTATTCTGCATAAAGTTCCAAATTGGAAATCACTTGATTAGGATCTTCCAGAGTATACTTAACTTTATCTCCTTCTTTGACCTTTCTGACCCCTTCCAAAAGAATTTTATCGTCTACTTTTAAGCCTTCAGATACAATAAATAAATGAGGCAGTTCATTCATAATTTTGATTTGCCTTGTTCTTATAATGTTATCTTTATCAACTACATATACGAATTTTTTATCTAGAATTTCAAATGTGACTTTTTGGGGTATTAAGAGTGCTTTTTCAATAGGCTGAGTAATTAAAATACTTCCTGTTTCACCATGTCTCAAAAGTCCTGATGGATTTTGGAAAGATGCTCTGAATGCTATATTTCCTGTTTCATTATTAAAGTCAGCTTCGATGGTACTTAACACTCCATTTTGTTCGAATATTTCTTGATTAGCCATCTTCAATTGAACAGGTACCGTATGAGCTTTTGAAATTTCGACATTTAGATTTAAGTATTCAGCTTCGGGTACATTGAAATAAACCCACATCTCACTATTGTCTGATAATGTAGTTAATAAATCTCCCTCATCTACTAAACTTCCAAGTTTTACTTCAAATAGATTAGTTATACCATCAAAAGGAGCTTTGATATTGGTGAAGTCTAAGTGAATTTGAGCTAAACTTACCTCTGCCAATGCTTTTTCATATTCTGCTTTAGCCAATGCTAATTCATTGATTGAAACAATATTGCTATCTGCCAATGCTTTAGTGTTATAATAGTTGATTTCGGCTATTTTAGCTTCTGCCTGTACTTTTTGGAGTTCTGCATTGTATATGTTGGGCATTATTTGAAATAATGGCGTCCCTTTCTTTATGAATTCACCTTCATCTACAAAAATATTTTGTAAGTATCCTTTTTCTTGAGACCTTATTTCTATATGCCTTGCAGATTTAACTTGCCCTACATACTCTGAAATAATTACGGTATCTTTTTCTATAGGTTGGGTAACTTTTAAAGTAATTTCTTCATTTTTTTTCTTGTGTTCTGTATTACAACTGATGTTTAGAATAAACAGCATTGTACTTAATTTAATAAGTATATTTTTCATGATTTTTATATAATTGATTTTCGCAATAATTTATGCGCCAAAAACTGATGGACAGGTGCTTTTGTCCGTATGTAATCTCTAAAATAGATACTACATAAACAATCAAAGCATTTATGCTTTAATGTGAAAGAATAAATAGTTTTTGATTAAATCAAATTATGAAAACCTGATTGATCGAACACCTTTTTAAAGATGAATAGTAAGGGGTAAATTTCTTGGAATCATTGATAATTCCAATTGATAATAAAGATGCTAACTCTAATTTATTTGAAATTTTAAAGAAACTAAAGAATTTCTTTGAGTGTTCCTTCGAATCTTTTTCTTCTTTTTCCTCTTTTTCTTCTTCTCCAAAAATTTCTAAAAGAACTAGGAAATTATCTTTGGAGCTACTTTCAGATATTGTATGATGAACATGAAATGATTGAATAGGTGAATTCTTCAAATGTTTGGTTGAAGAAATAAATTCAAAATCAATTTCTTTAACATTACTTTCGAAGTAGCTTGACCAATAGGGAATATTGTTCAAAAGCAGAAAGCACAGAAGAATTATATGTTTAAAAAACAAATTCATAATTTCATAAGACAAAGTTATTAATATTTTGAATCCTATTAAAAAATTTCATTTTATTTATTTACGATTACTTTTCAATAATTAATAAATTTTACGTTTTTTAATGTTGTACTTTTAATAATTAAAAATATCTTTGAAAAACTATCATTTAATATGAATTACACAATGAATTTCAAAACATTAATTATCATTTCTTTACTCATCAATTTTATCATTCTTAATAGTTGCAAAGAAGAAACTCCTGAGAATGTTTCTCCTGAAAACACAGAGGTAGTAAAAGATACCACTCCCAAAGTTCCTACACCTAACTTTATTGAAGATAGTGCTTATCAATATATCTACCAACAAGTGGCTTTTGGACCAAGGGTTCCTAATACACAAGCACACAAAGAATGTGGTGAATGGATAACTTCCAAGTTGAAAGCATATAATTTTGAAGTTATTTTACAGGAAGCAGAAGTAGTGGCTTGGAATGGCGATAAACTGCAAATGAAAAATATTATTGGTCAATTTGATAAAGATAATCCTGAGAGGATTTTGCTTTGTGCCCATTGGGACACAAGACCTTATGCTGATAAAGATACTGCCAACAGATACCAACCTATAGATGGCGCCAATGATGGAGGAAGTGGAGTAGGAGTATTGCTTGAAATTGCAAGACAAATTAGTTTGGAATCACCTGGTTATGGTGTGGATATCATCTTTTTTGATGCCGAAGATTATGGTACGATACAAGATGGAGGTTACGAAAGTGTTCAGCAAATGCTTGATGATTGGTGTTTGGGCTCGCAATATTGGGCAAGAAATCCACCTATTCCGAATTACAAACCCAAATATGGTATTTTATTGGACATGGTAGGCGCACCTAATGCCACCTTTCCCAAAGAAGGACTTTCGATGAAATTTGCAGCAGCAAAAGTTACCGCAATTTGGAATGCTGCTGAAAGTCTAGGTTATGGGAATTACTTTGTAAAGAAACTAGCAGGAGCCATCACGGATGATCATACTTTTATCAACAACATTGCTGGAATTCCCACTTTAGATATTATTGACATGAATGTACAAGGGCAATATTGGACTTTTGGTGCTTATCATCATACGCATGGAGATAACATGGATATTATTGATAAAAAAACATTAAAAGCTGTCGGACAAACAGTATTGCATGCGATCTATCAAAAACTGTAAACAGATGTTTGATGTTTGATGTTTGATGTTTGATGTTTGATGTTTGATGTTTGATGTTTGATGTTTGAATAAAACTAAACTTTCAAAGGTACAAAAGATAACAAAAACAACCTCAGATACCTAACATACAGTAAATAAATAACTAAAAAATGAAAATAATATTTTGTCACTTCGAATAGCATAGAGAAGTTTAAACTGAAAAGTAACAAATATCTCCAATTCGGTCAATATGACAAAAGATTTTAATAACTAAGCGCTAAAAACTAAGAGCCAACAACTAAGTGCTAAGCACTAAGAACTAAGAACTAAGAACTAACCACTAAGAACTAACCACTAAGAGCTAAAAACTAAAATATAAAAAATGAAAAAACTTTTCTTACTTGACGCATTTGCATTGATATACAGAGCACATTTTGCTTTTATAAAGAATCCTAGAATCAACAGTAAGGGCTTAAACACTTCTGCGATATTCGGTTTTGTGAATGCACTTAATGAAGTGATAAGAAAAGAACAGCCTACGCATATCGCTGTGGTTTTTGATTTGCCCGGAAAAGGAAAAAGAGAAGAAATTTTTATTGATTACAAAGCCAATAGAGATGAAACTCCCGAAGATATAAGAATGTCTATTCCATATATTTATAGAATTCTAGATGCCATGAATATTCCTGCATTGGGTGTAGAAGGTTATGAAGCAGATGATGTGATTGGAACTTTGGCTAAAAAAGCAGAAAAAGCAGGTTTTCAAACTTACATGATGACTCCTGATAAAGATTATGCGCAATTGGTTTCTGAAAACATCTTTATGTACAGACCTAGTAGAGGAGGGGAACCTCCGCAAATATGGGGTGTAGAAGAAGTGAAAGAAAAATTTGAAATAGAGACGCCTGATCAAGTTATAGATATTTTAGGGATGTGGGGTGATGCAGTGGATAATATCCCTGGAATTCCTGGAATAGGGGAGAAAACAGCCAAAAAACTGGTAGCTGAGTTTGGAAGTATGGAAGGTTTGTACGAAAATGTGGACCAACTTAAAGGAAAACAAAAAGAAAACGTGATTGCTTTTGAAAAGCAAGCAAGACTCTCCAAAATATTGGCTACTATCATCATTGACGCTCCTATCGAATTGAATGAAAGTGATTTGGTGTATGAAGAACCGAATGAAGAAAAAGTTATTGAGGTGTTTTCTGAATTGGAGTTTAGAACCTTATTGAGTAAAGTGGTAAAGAACCCTGAAGCGAGTTTAGTTCCCAATGCTTCACAGCCGAATACTAACAGTGATAACGGTCAAATGTCATTGTTTGGTGGAGCCTCTGAGGAGGTAATTGCTGAGCAAAATGAGTCTTTCAAAAATATAGAAAGTGTAGCCAGAAATTACCAATTGATAGAAGACGCTACAGGTTTGGGAAAATTGGTAAAAGATTTAAATCAGCAAACATCGGTATGTTTTGATACTGAAACTACAGGTTTGGATGATTTGAATGCGAAACTGTTAGGGATTGCTTTTAGTTGGCAAAAAGGGGAGGGTTACTACGTTGCTATGCCCAAAGAAATCAATGCTAGAAAGGAGTTTAAACAGTTGTTGAGTTCCTTTTTTGAAAATGAAAACATTGAAAAAATTGCCCACAATATCAAATATGACCTTTCTATTTTGAAAAATGAAAAAATAGAAGTCAAAGGGAAGTTATTTGATACGATGATAGCGCATTATCTTTTAGAACCAGACCAAAGACATGGAATGGACTACCTTTCTGAAACGTACTTACATTACAAGCCTGTTTCTATAGAGACATTGATTGGTCCTAAAGGAAAAAATCAGAAAAACATGGCTGATATTCCTGCACAAGAAGTAAGTGATTATGCTTGTGAAGATGCTGATGTTACTTATCAACTGTACGAAATATTCAAAGCTAAAATTGAAAATTCACATCTTACAAGTCTTTTCTATGATGTGGAAATGCCACTCGCTAGGGTATTGCTAGACATGGAAAGAGAAGGTATTTACATTGATTCAGATGCTTTAAATGAGTTTAGTGAAGAACTTAACAATGAGTTGATTACACTTCAGGAAAAAATATTAGACAAAGCAGGAGTTGAATTCAATGTGGATTCTCCAAAGCAATTGGGAGATGTGCTGTTTGAAACATTGAAAATTGACGAAAAAGCCAAGAAAACCAAAACAGGGCAGTATAAAACTGACGAAGCTACCTTATCCAAATTAGAAGGTAAACATCCTATTATTTCTGAAATTTTGGAATACAGACAAATGAAGAAGTTGAAATCTACTTATGTAGATGCTTTACCCAAATTGGTAGATGTAAAAACAGGAAGAATTCACACAACTTACGCACAAACTGTAGCAGCGACTGGAAGATTAAGCAGTAACAATCCAAATTTGCAGAATATCCCTATCAGAAGCACCAGAGGAAAGGAAATCAGAAAAGCATTTAAGGCGAGTAGTGAACATTACAAAATCTTAGCAGCCGATTATTCGCAAATAGAACTAAGAATTATTGCCGCTTTGAGCAAAGATCAAGGTATGATAGATGCTTTCAAATCTGGGCAAGATATACATGCGGCTACAGCAGCCAAGGTATTTGATGTTCCTTTGGAAGAAGTGACCAAAGACATGAGAAGTAAGGCAAAAATGGTGAATTTTGGTATTATTTACGGTATTTCGGCCTTCGGATTGTCACAAAGATTGAGTATTTCCAGAACTGAAGCCAAAGACATCATCGACAATTATTTCGAAAAATACAGCCGTATCAAAGAATATATGGACGAAAGTATAGAATTTGCTAGACAACATGAATATGTAGAAACCATCTTAAAAAGAAGACGTTATCTATCCAATATAAATGCAGGAAATGGTATGGAACGAGGTTTTGCAGAAAGAAATGCTATCAATGCACCAATTCAGGGATCTGCTGCAGATATTATTAAACTAGCCATGATCAATATTCATCAAAAACTTTCTGAACAGAATTTCCAATCCAAATTATTGCTACAAGTACACGATGAATTGGTTTTTGAAGCATACATTCCAGAAATAGAAAAACTACAAACACTCGTAAAATACGAAATGGAAAATGCTTTGCTTTTGGATGTGCCATTGGAAGTAGAGTTGGGAACAGCCGACAATTGGCTGGATGCGCATTAGTATTTGATATTTGGAGTTCGAAGTTTTCAACCTACGATGAAGTTTCGTATAATTATAGATGTTTTCATCCTTCACAGAAGTTCGAAATACTGAGCGTTTCGATTGGAGATTACTTCTAGTATTCCGAGTATAACAATATATCGAGAAGCGACCTCACAAAAGAAAAAAAAATAAAAGAAAAAATCAATGTCAACAGTTGTTACAACAAGAAAAATAAAACCTAAGGAAAAAACTAAAATGAGAAAATCTCATTTATTTATGATTCCAATACTCATATTTGTTGCATTGATTGTAATCGTTATAAATGTATTGGGAGATTTAAAAAATGTGGTTCAATACATTGCTTATGGTATTTGTGGTTTGGTAGTGTTGGTTTATCTATATAAACAGATAACTTTAGAAATAGAGTTAAAAAATGGCGAAGTAGAAGTAGTAAACGGAATCATTTCGGAAAAGAAGAAGTATGGGAGTTATAAATCCAGAACTTCTCAGCATAAAAGACAACAATTTAGTCCAGATCATACATTTTACTTTGTGATAAGTGATAAAAAATACGCTGTAAAACCAACAGATTACAGTAAATTTAATGAAGGAGATCAAATAGAGTTGATATGGTTTCCCAAATCTAAACATTTGTTATCAGTAAATGCAGCCTAAAACTTCAAAGTACGAGAAGCACTTCGGTCGATAAAAGATCATTCTTTTTAAAATATTTACTTTTATATGTTACGATATTGTAACAAATACTGTATATTTGTACTAATTAGTAACCAAATCATTACATTATGTTTTTTCTTAACAAATTGGACGGTGATATCATGATTGAACTTGGATCGCAATTAAAGCAACTCCGAAAAAGTAAAAAATACAGTCAAGAAAAATTAGCCGAAATAGTTGGTGTGAGTAGGAGACTTATTGTTGATATTGAAGCCGGCAGAGGAACTTCATTATTGGTCTTTGTAAAAATTTTAAAAGCTTTTAATAAGACAGATAAATTATTAGAAATCTTGAATTCATCGACCATTTCGCCTAAAGAAATGTATAAAAAAGAGCACAAATGAGTACAGCAAAAGTAACGATTTGGGATACAACTATTGGTTATTTATATTGGGATGACCGAAATAATACCGCATTATTTGAAGCTGAAAAAGAATACATCAATGCGCCTTTTAATATTGCTCCAATTATACATAGAGACAAAGAAATCATCTTAAACGGAAATGATTTTCACGACAAATTTCTAGGACTTATACCCACTTTCAATGATTCTTTGCCTGATTCCTTTGGTAATATTGTATTCAAAGAATGGTTGGAACAAATGAATATAGATCAGTCCAAAATGAATCCAATAGAAAGATTGAGATATGTTGGTAGGAGAGGAGTTGGAGCATTGGAATATCATGAAGGAAAAGATATTCCCGGCATCACACATTATTTAGATTTGGAAGAATTAGCTACTATTTCAGATAAAATCGTACAGAAAAAATACAATTATAAAGATTACCTCAATAATCCTGAAGCATTGCAAAACATCCTCTCGATTGGATCTTCTGTAGGTGGAGCACAAGCAAAGATTTTGGTAGCGATTTCACCAGACGAACATTTACTTGCAGGAGATATTATTCACGATACAGAAGTGGATTATTACATTGTGAAACTGGAACATGACTCCAAGGATGTTTGGAACAAAGAAAAGAATTTTGTAGAGTATATTTACAACCAAATTGCAACAGATATTGGCATCAATGCAGCGCCATCAAGACTGATACATGAAGGTGGAAGGACACATTTTGCAAGCAAAAGATTTGACAGAATTGGAAAACAAAGAGTGCATCAACAAACCGTAAGCGCTTTGACCGGATTTTATGGAAAAAACACAGAATTTTCTTATGAAAACATCTTTGAAATCATTGAGTTTTTAAAATTACCATATATCCATTCAGAGCAGTTGTTTATGCAAATGACATTTAATGTAGTAGCCTCAAATAGAGATGATCACACCAAGAATATTTCATTTATAATGAACCCATCTGGCGAATGGTCATTAGCTCCAGCGTATGATTTAACTTTTCCATTTGATCCATATCAAAGTTTTGTAATTCCTCATAAAATTTCTATTAATAACAAAACCAAAGACATTACAAGAAAGGATATGGAATCAGTTGCCCAAAAAGCCGGCATCAGAAATTACAAACATATCATTGACAATGTTGTAGAACAAGTTGCTACTTTTGAAACAAGAATCAAACAATATGATTTAAACAATAAAACGATTCAGTTGATTGTAAAAGATTTGAAAAGAAATAAATTCTAAAAACAGAGTAGTGTTATAAAAGATATAATAATATTAAAAACAAGTTAAGTTATATGGATTAAACAACTCTATTTAACATAATATAAATTATAGGATAATAATAGTTAAATCCCGTAATACGAGTTTACGAGTATTTATACATAAA